>DASVPJ010000044.1:0-238622 GCA_036382875.1 Mycobacteriales bacterium | reverse complement strand
TTCCGGAGGTCCACGCCCGGGGGGACCGTGATCACGACCGGCGCGAAGTTGAGGATGCTCGTCACGCCCGCGCCGACGAGCCGGTCGCAGACCTCCTGCGCGGCGTGCGCCGGCGTCGCGATGACGCCGATGCTGGCGCCCGCCTCCCGTACGACGTCGTCCAGGTCGTCGAGGTGGCGTACGCGCACGCCCGCCAGCTCCTCCCCGACCCGCGCCCGGTCGGCGTCGAGAAGCGCGGCGATCCGGAAGCCGCGTTCGGCGAACCCGCCGTAGTTGGCGAGCGCGTGGCCGAGGTTGCCGACGCCGACGATGACGACCGCCCAGTCCTGGGTCAGGCCGAGCTCGCGCGAGATGTGGTGGACGAGGTACTTCACGTCGTAGCCCACGCCGCGGGTGCCGTAGGAGCCGAGGTAGGAGAGGTCCTTGCGGACCTTGGCGCTGTTCACGCCGGCGGCCACCGCGAGGGCGTCGGAGGAGATCGTCTCGGCGCCGCTCTCGGCGAGGCCGGCGAGCGCGCGGAGGTAGACGGGGAGGCGGGCGACGGTGGCCTCGGGGATGCCGCGATCCTTCACGCGACACCCCACGACGAGCACACGGAGACACCCCTCACACGAGACCCAGTCCCGGCGCCGACGCGTCCGGGCCGCTCGCTTGTGCCTTTGAGAATACGCCTTGTGAACGCCTGCACAAACTCGGCGGCGGGCGCCCGTGGCCTGCGGGCTGGGCGGCGCCCGTTCTGTGCAGCGGGGACGGCGCCCCGCCGCGTGGCGATCTTCACAGTTGGGGTGCGGGCGGCGGCCGGGCGGGGCCGGCGGGGCCGGCCGGCGGGCGCCCCGCCGCTACGACGCGAGGTCGCGGAGGAGGCGGGGGACGTCGGCGGTCCAGTACGAGTGCTCCCGGTCGTCCAGCAGCACCACCGGGATGCGGTCGCCGTACTCGTCCCACAGCGCGTCGTCGGCGGTCACGTCGCGCTCCTCGAACGCCACCCCCGCCCCGACGAGCGCGGCGCGCGCGTCGTCGCAGAGGTGGCACCCGGGCTTGGAGAGCAACGTCACGCGCGGCACGCCGCCCATTGAACGCGACGGCGCCCCCGGCTCGGAAGCCGGGGGCGCCGTCGGTCAGTCGGGGACTACTGCCTCGACCGGTCCCAGTTCGACGGGATCGGGTCGAGCGTGCCGACCGCCCACAGGCCACCGATCGACGGGAGCACCGTCGCCGTGGTCGTGCCGCCCGCGAGGTTCGTCACCTTGATGACGACGTTCGTGAGCTTGCGACGGTCGATCGGGGTACCGGTCTGGTAGCCCGTCGGCGTCCGCGGCAGGTAGCTCGCCGAGAACGGCAGCGCGTTCGCCGTGTTGAACCCGAGCGTGTTGAACGTCGTGCTGTTCGCGAAGACCCGCAGCACCGTGCGGGAGACGACGCCGTAGTGGGCGCTGTCGACCTTCACGAGCGTGCCGTCGCGGTAGCCGCGGGTGAACGACGCGTCCACCGGCACCGCCCGGTCGTAGTGGTTCGCCGAGTAGATCTGGCCCCACGGGACGAGCGTGCGGATCGCCCACGAGGAAGTCACACCGCGGCGGACCGTCTGGCCGAGCGCGTTCTTCGTGATCTGGTAGATCGAGTTGTCCGGGAACCGCACCCACGTGCCCGGCGCGTGCGCGCCGTACGGGAAGCCCGGGCCCGTCGCGTGAGCGTCCAGCTCGGCGACGCTGATCCGGTAGATCTGGGTCGTCGGCATCTTCCACGCCGCCAGCAGGCCCGCGGAGATCGGGCGCTTGATGCTCTGGTAGACGTAGTAGTAGCCGCGGCCGGTGGCCGTGATCACCGAGCCGTCACGGAAGCCGACGCGGGTGCTCCGGCTGTAGCCGTTCAGGACCGACACCGGCACCGTGATCACGGACGCGTCCGAGATCATGTGGCTGCGGCGCGCGGCGACCGAGATGAACGGCCGGCGCACGAGCGTGCCACCGGGGCCGTCCGCGATGATCCAGCCCGGGTCGTTCGCGGACTGCTTCAGCACGGTGCCGACCGGGTACTTGGTGGTGCCCACGACCTTGACGAACGGGAACGACATCTTGCGGCTGTCGGGCGCCGTGCTGACGTCGAGGTCGCAGGAGAACGGCGCGACGGTGCCGAGCGTGCTGTTGCCCGTCAGGCCGCGGTAGTCGACCGACATGTGCTTGCTGAGGCAGGCGCCGTTGGTCGTCCACTTGGCCACGTCGGTGCTGTACGCCCGGCCGTTGACGGCGACGTTGTCACCGTCGACGACCGTGTCGCCGCGGGGGAACGTCCCCCGGGCCGGCGCCGTCGTGTTGACGACGCCCACGCTGCCGATGACCGGCGCGCGCAG
Organism: Mycobacteriales bacterium; assembly: GCA_036382875.1. Taxonomy (GTDB): domain Bacteria; phylum Actinomycetota; class Actinomycetes; order BP-191; family BP-191; genus BP-191. The sequence continues at coordinate 236,272 of DASVPJ010000044.1, read as the reverse complement.
GATCTCGATGCTGCTGCTGACCGTCGGGCTGATACCGGCGACGCGACCGAAGTCGTCCTTGCCGGAGACGAACAGCGTCAGCTTGCCCTCGGGCAGGGTGCCCGACTTCGGGTAGACCGCCGGGTACTCGGTGCTGTACTCCGAGTCCGGCGTGTTCGCCGCCGGGGCCGTGGTGGCCAGGCGCCAGTAACGGATCGTGCCGCGCTTCGCCACCGCACCGGTGTTGACGAACGTCGCGCCGCAGTAGCCCGCGGTGGCCGCGACCGGGCAGGTGAGGTTCAGCCCGACCTCCGGCGTGGCGGGTGCCACGACGGCGGCGGTCTGGGTGTTGCCCTGCGCCGGGTCGGACGCGTCCGTGACCGCGTTGGCCACGGGGAAGCGCACCAGCGCGTCCTTCAACTGGTCGAACGCGTTGTTCGCCAGCGTCAGCGTGGCGAACTTGTCGCCCGCCGTGTACGCGGCCGTGGCCGCCTTGTTGGTGCCGGACGGCTGCTCGACCACGAAGTCGGTCGCCGCCACCGTGTCGGCCGCCAGCGCCTCGGACAGGAAGACCTTCATCTTGTCGTCGGCCGCCGTGTCCAGCGGGCAGGTGCCGTTGTTCGCCGCGGTGCCGTAGCACGCGCCGGTGATCGCCGGCCCGGCGCCGTCGGACGCCGCCGTCGGAGCCGCCTCGGGGAGGACCGGGTTGCGCTGGTCGCTCGCGTCGAGGATGCCGCCGTTGGGGCCACCGGTGTACTGGATGGCCGGCTTGGCGTCGGTGTCGCCCACCACGCCCGGCGCGATCGGCACGATGTTGACGCGAACGCCCTTCGAGCCGAGCAGGTCGACGCTGGTGATCGTGCGGTTGGTGACCACGAACCGCGCGTTCTCGATCGAGAAGGCGTCGAGCGGCTCGCTGAAGACCACGTCGATGGCGTCGATGCGGCCGTCGCTGTTCAGGTCACGCGTGGTGCGCGTCATCGCCACCGGCGGGGCCTTGTCGAGCACGCGGTTGAACGTCGCCGCGGTGTCGTTGAAGCCCGTCTGCCACCCGGTCGCCGACGTGTTCTTGGTCGGCGAGGCGGCGTCCTGCGGCGAGTAGTTGTTCGTCTTGCCCGCCGGCGTGGCGTCGGTGTCGCCCGTGCCGCTCGGGCAGAGCCCGATCAGCGTGATGCTGGCCGGGTCGCCCGCGACCGCCGTGTTGCCAGGGGTGATCGGCGGGTCGCAGATCGGGTAGTTCTCGTAGCCGGGGACGCGGTACGAGCCGTCCTTCTCGCCGTCGAGGGGGCTGCGGTAGACCGGCTCGCTGTACTTCGCGACGAGCTGGTCGATCTGGCCGTCCTTGTTGGAGTCGGCCGTGGTGACGAGCTGCACCGCCGGCGCGGCCTTGTCGACGGCGACCCGCGTGAAGGCGGGGACGTCGGCGTTGCCGGCGCGGAGACCGCCCGTCGCCGGCGGCGTGTAGACGACCTGCGGGGTCTCACCCGTGGTCATGACGCCGCCGAACTTCAGCGTGAACGTCGTGCTGCTGGTCGGCGTCGCGGACGTCGCGGTCTGCACGTCCGAGCCGATGATCTTGAAGTTCGCCGCGTTGGCCGGGACCTTGTTGACGTAGTCCTCGATGGCGAACGGGAACGTCACCGTCACCTGGTCGAGGTAGCCGTCGCGGCCCTGGTTGTACAGCGTCTTCGTCCCGCCGGTGTCGGCCGTGGTGATCGCGCCGATCTGCGGGATCGGCGGGATCGCGCCGATGAAGCGGTCGCTCAGCGTCTGGTCGGTGGCGAAGTTGCCCACCGCGTCCTGCACGCCCTCGGTGGAGCGGACCAGGTCGTTGACGGCCGGGAGCCGCTTCTGCGCCGAGTTCGTCGGGCCGACCTCGATGAGGATCGAGGTCACGTCCGACGACCACGTGACGGTCGGGTTGGTGCCCCAGTCGACGCCGCCGTTCGGGAACGTGAGGCGGCCGTTGACGCAGTTCGCCGAGAACGCCTGCGCGCTGGCGCAGGTGTTCAGCGGACCGGTCTCCGCGATCGAGTCGCGGTACATCGGCTCGCTCCACGTGGCGCGGAGCGTGTCGCCGCCGTCCTGCGGGTCGACGTCGGCGGTGCCGTCGCTGTTGTGGTCGTTCTCGAACGCGACCCCGATCAGGCGCGGCGGGAGGAGGTCCTTGAGGACGTTGGTGGAGGCGGCGAACGTGTCGGACGCGTTCTGCGCCGCGTCGAGCACCCGGGACTGCAGCACGAACAGCGTGCCCGTCGTGCCGATGCCCCGCGCGTCGACGTGCGTGGTCACGTCCTCGCTGTCGTCGTCGGCGACCCGGCCCCACGGCGTGATCTCGGCCGGGTCGGTGGACAGGACGCCACCGGTGGTGGTGACGAGGCGGGACTCCGCGAACTTCGTGACGTTGTGGTCGTTCGTGCCGCTCGCGGCCGTGTAGAGGACGCGGACGGGGACGGCGGCCTGGTTGTTCGCGTTGACGCCGCGGACGTTGTCGTCCAGGCGGGTCGACGGGCCGCTGATCGGCGGGGCGGTGACGTCGTTGCTGCGGTCCTTGTTGTCACCGCTGCTGGCCGACCGGTTGTCGAACAGGCGGACGGCGGTCGTGAGGTTGCCGAGCTTGTCGAACGCCCGGACGAACACGTCGTCGCTGGTCTGGTTGTTGCGCGCGGCCTTCGACGTCGCGGTGATGCCGGTGCCGTCGCCGATCGCGAGCTCCTGGGCCGTGGTGGCCGTCGGCATCACGTAGATCGCCGGCGTGTTGTTCGCGCGGCGGAGGAAGTTGGCCTCGGTGACGTTGTTGCCGTCGTTGAGGAAGACCAGCGACTTGTCGGCGTCGTTGTTCTCCAGCGGGCTGACCAGGTAGGCGTCCTCCTTGGCCGGCGAGGTCTGCAGCTCGAGCGGCGGCCGGTTGACCGGCGTGAAGCTCGTGGAGACCGGCTGCACCGGCGGCTTGGAGTCGATCGTGATGCGCGGCGTCGACACGGCCGCGGCCGGGCTGACCGTCGCGTCGCCGAAGCGGATGCCGTTGATCGGCACCGTCAGGACGAAGTCACGGTTCTCGATCGTGCTGGCCGTGTTGCCGGGGTGGACCGTGATGAAGTATCCGGACGAGCCGGTCGCGCGCACGCCGTCGATGGAGATCTTGACCGGGATCTGGTTGTTGCTCGGGGTGCCGACGACGTAGCCGGTGCTGACCGCGCCCTGCGCGTAGTCCAGCTCGGTGAACGACCCGTCGGGGCCGCCGAGCGCCGCGGGCGTGCCGCTGACGTCCTTGTAGACCGCGAAGCCGTCCACCGGCGCGAAGTCGCGGTCGGGGACGAGCGCGGGACCCGTGGGGAAGCCGGAGAGCCGCACCTCGACGTTGGCGAGCGACGCGGACGCGCTGCTGACGCCGACCGTCAGCACCGCCGTGTTGCCCTTCACGCCCTGGGCGGAGTTGCGGAAGCCGGCGTTGGGACCGACGACGTTGTTCTCGCCGATGCTCTGGTATGGCGCGACCGTCGCGGACGCGGCGAATGCCGGCGCCACGAGCGGACCGCCGGCCGCGATGAGCGGCGTGAGGGCCGCGATCACCGCGAAGCGGCTACGTGCACGGGTAGAGCGCATGTGATCTCCTCGCCAGCCTGGCTGGGCTTGGCTAACAGGGGTGAACCGATTGTGCGTGAGGTCCGACGCCCCTGGGCGGGATTTCAGACCACGAGCCTGGCTTCGACGCTCTACCAGCGTCTCCTGCCGTGACTGTCGCCGCCCACGATCATGCCGCTAGACGTGTCGACCTCCGCGTATTAGACGGTAAGCAACGAAGCGCCCGATTCGTTCCCGGGTAATGGGACTGTCGCCCCGGAGGGGGAGAAGGCCGCTGTCACCGCGCGGTGACCGGCTGCCCGGGAATGCGTGGGATGTCCGGCTTGTCCTCCGGCGGACGCCGGCGGGACAGTAACGGCGACGCGGCGCTCGGGGGCGCCGACGGGGAGGCCGGGCATGACGTTCGACGAGTTCTGCGACACCTACTACGACCGCGTGGTCGGCCTCGCCGTGCACGCGTTCGGCGGCGCCGACGCCGAGGACGTGGCGCACGAGGCGCTGTCCCGCGCGCTGGCGGCGTACGACTCGCTGGACCCGCGCCGCGACGCGTGGCCGTGGCTCGCGACGGTCGTGCGCAACGCGGGGCGGGACGCGTTGCGGCGCCGGCCGCTGCTGCCGCTCGACGCGGCCAGGTCGGTGGCGGCGCCGGACGCGGCGTTCGACGCGGCGGTGTCGGCGGAGGAGCGGGCGCTGCTGGCGCGGGCGCTGCGCGGCGTCCCGGAGGACGACCGCGAGGTGCTGCTGATGCGGGTCCGCGACGAGCTGTCCTACGCCGAGATGGCGGCGCGCACCGGGCGCTCGCCGGGGGCGTTGCGGGTGCAGGCGGTGCGGGCCCGGCAACGGCTCGCGGCGGAGTTCGCGCGGCTCGGCGGCACGGCGTACGGCGCCGGCGCGGCCGTGTCGCTGCGGCTGGCGCGGCTGCGGGAGCGGGCGGCCGGGCTGGTCGCCGCGGTGCCGCAGGCCGCGCAGGTGGTGACCGCCGCGGTCGTGTGCGGCGGGATCGTCGGCGCGGTGGCGTGCGGGCTCGGCGCCGCGCCGGGCGCGGCGGGCGGCACCGGCGGCGCGCCGGGCACGGTCGCCGCTGGCGCGGGTCGCGACCCTGGTGGCGCGGTCGCGCGGCCGGTGGCGGCCGCCGCGGGTGACGAGCACGGGATGGCGTCCGGGGCCACGCGCGCGGCGACCACGGCGGCGCGCGGCGGCGCGGTCGCGGCGGGCGTGACGGTGCGCGGTCCGGGCGGCAGCGCGCCGGCGCCGCGGCTCGTCGCGCCCGTGGACGCGCCGCACACGGCCGGCCCGCACCGCGGCGCGGTCTCCGTCGACGTGACCGACCGCGCTGTCGGGCTGTGGAGCGACGGGCAGGGCGCGCGGCCGCCGGCCGGGTGCGCCCTGCCCCTCTGCTGAGCCGCCCTGCTGAGCCGTCAGATCGGGATCACCGGCGGCGCGCAGTACTGGTACTCGATCCAGGCGTCGGGGTACACGCCGCCGCCGCCGACCTCGCAGTAGATGCCGTCGTGCGGCCCCCACGGCCAGACGCCGTCGGTGCACGTGGTGCCGGTCTCGCGGTGCGGGATCGCGGTGCCCTCGGTGCGGGCGTAGAAGCAGATGTCGTTCGCGGCGTTCGCCGGAACGGCCGCGGTCCCGGCGGCGACGGCGAGGACGAGCAGGAGTAACGGACGGCGCATGGGCGCACCCCTTTCGGTCGGAGGCCCGCAGGACTCCCGGGGTGGCGCGGCGTGCCGTCAGGTGGCGCGTTCGGGCCGCGGCGGGCGGGACGCGAGGACGAAGCCGGCGTACATCACGGCGACGCCGGCGGTGAGCGTGGTGGCCTGGCTCGCGACCTTGGAGACGAACGCCAGCGCCCCGCCGATCGCGGCGATCGCCACGCCGAGCGCGATGACGAGCGTCCCGCGGAACCGCGCCCGGGCGGTCGGTCCGGCGTGCCGCGAGCGCAGCCCCGACCAGACGGTGCCGCCGAGCACGACGAGGGTTCCGACGGCGTTGGAGACGGCGACCAGCACCCGCGGCAGCACGCCGAAGTACTCCTTGCCGTCCGGCACGGCGAAGCCGGCGATCGGCGCGTGGCTCACGAAGTCCGAGGCGGCGAGGACGAGCGCCGCGTCGACCGAGAGGATCGCGAGGAACACCGCCATGACCCGCGTCGCCCGCGACGGCCAGAGCAGCTCGAGCTCCCCCATCGCGAGCCACGGCACGGACAGCAGCGCGCCGAAGACGTAGTAGCCGCGCAGCGAGACGCCGCTCCAGCCGAACGCCGTGGCGTAGGTCAGGAACGCCGACCCGGCCGCGAAGAACAGCAGCGACAGCGCCCACGACCGCAGGTACGGCCGCCGCGACCGCCACCACCGGCGGACCAGCGCGAGCGAGAACTCCCAGGCGATGACCGTCGCGACGAGCGGGAGCAGCGCGTCGTGCCTCACGCGCGCCTCACCGGGCGAGCAGGCCTTCGTTCTCGCGCAGCCGCCCCTTCGACACCTTGCCCGTGGCGCTGTGCGGCAGCTCGTCCACGAACTCCACCGCGGACGGGCACTTGAACCGCGCGAGCATCGTCGCGGCGTGCGCCAGCACGTCGTCGGCGGAGAGCTGCGCACCCTCGCGCACGACGACCAGCGCCTTGACCGCCTCGCCGGTGTACGGGTGCGGGATGCCGAGGACCGCCGCCTCCTCGACGTCGGGGTGGCGGAGCAGCACGTCCTCGACCTCGCGCGGGTAGACGTTGAAGCCGGAGACGAGGATCAGCTCCTTGCGGCGGTCGACCAGGAACAGGTCGCCGTCGGCGTCGGCGTACGCCACGTCGCCGGTGGCGAACCAGCCCTCCGCGTCTGGGCCGTCGTGGCCGTCCGGCCAGTAGCCGGAGAAGACGTTCGGGCCGCGCACCACGATCTCGCCGGCGTCGTCGTCGTCGACCGGGTCGCCGCCGTCGTCCACGAGCCGCAGCTCGACGCCGGGGATCGGCTTGCCGATCGACGCCGGCTTCGCCACCTCCGACATCAGGGTCGTGGTGAGGACCGGCGAGGTCTCGGTGAGGCCGTAGCCCTCGAACACGTGCTGCCCGGTGCGTTCGAGGATCGAGGAGAGCGCGGCCGCGGGCAGCGGCGCCGCGCCGGAGACGAGCAGGCGGACCGACGCGAACGCCTCCGAGAGGTCGGGCAGCATCGACCAGGCGACGTACATCGGTGGCGCGCCGACGACGTTGGTCACGTGCCGGCGGGCCACCTCGGCGAGGGTGTCGACCGGGTCGAACCGCTCGACCAGCACGCCGGTCGCGCCGGTGCGGGCGACCATGCCGAGGCCGGGGTTGAGGCCGTAGATGTGGAACAGCGGCAGCACCAGCAGCACGACGTCGTCGGCCTGCACGATCGGCGGCGTGATCTCCGCGCACTGGTCGAGGTTGGCGAGCAGCGCGCGGTGGCTGAGCATCGCGCCCTTGGGGCGGCCCGACGTGCCGGACGTGTAGATGAGGACGGCGAGGTCCTCGTCGCCGCCGGTGCCGGTCGGCGTCCCGGCGCCGCCCGCCGCGCCGACCGCGTCGAGCGAGCGGGTGCCCTCCGGCGCCTCGGCCGCGTCGGAGACGACGACGTGCCGCAGGCCCGGCAGCTCGTCGCGCAGCCCGAGCATCGTCGGCGCCGCGCTGCGCGTGCAGACGACCGCCGCGGCGCCGGAGTCGCCGAGCACGTGGGTCAGCTCGGCCGGGGTGTACGAGGTGTTGACCGGCACCGCGACGTAGCCGCCGCGCAGCGCGCCGAAGTACGAGACGACGAAGCCGGGCGTGTTGCCGAGCTGGATCGCGACCCGGTCGCCGGGGGCCAGCCCGAGCGTGGCGAGGCCGGTCGCCGTGGTGGCGACGTGGCGTTCGAGCTCCGCCCAGGTCATGGCCGAGTCGCGGTAGAGCAGCGCCGGCTTGTCCGGGGAACGGGAAGCGGCCTCGCGTACGAGGTCAGCCAGGTTCACGAGCCCGCCCTTCGGTTCCGCCTCACCCGTCCGCGAAGTCTGCCACGGCCGGCCGTCAAGGTCGGCCGCCGGGCACCCGATGCTCGAACGGTGGCACATGGGGCGAAGGGCGTGCCGGCGATCCCGCGAGGGTTCGTCGTCGGCGCCAAGGCCGCCCTGCGGGCGGTCGAGGCGCACCGCCCGGTCGCGCGCGTGATCGTCGCGGCCGACGCGCCGGTGAGCGCCGTCGCCGCGCTGCTCGACACGGCGCGGGCACGGGCGCTGACCCTCGTCGAGGTCCCGTCGTCGGAGGAGCTCGGGCGCCGGTGCGGCCTGACCAGGCCGGTCGCCGCGGCGGCGCAGCTCCGGAGTCCGGGACTTTAGTCCCGGACGGGTGACAAGAACGGCTCAAGTTCTGGCGGGTCCCGCCGATACATCTGCTGTCAGCAACCGTTCCGAGACGGCCGCCGACCTCGACAAAGGCACACCGCGCGCGAGCGCGGGCCGCAAAGGCATGGGACTGCCAAGGCAGTCAGCCAGCCCGCCGAAGGGTCAACGGCCAGTTCGTTGGACCGCCGACTTCAGCACCAGTGGAGACGGCAGCCGCCTCGGGGTTCGCACCCGGAGGTGCTGCGCGTGCTCCGCCGACTCGCTTCGGTCCTGGTCGCCTCGACCATCGCCCTCACCGGCCTCGCCGCCGCGGCCCCCGCCGCGTCCGCGTCCACCGGCTCCGCCGAGCAGGAGTTCGTCTCGCTGACGAACTCGGCCCGCGCCAACAAGGGGCTGCGCTCCTACTCCGTCGCGACCGACCTGGTCTCCGTCGCCCGCCGCCACTCGCAGGAGATGGCCGCGAAGAAGTCGCTGTACCACAACCCGAACCTCGGCTCGCAGGTCAGCAACTGGCAGGCCGTGGGCGAGAACGTCGGCATGGGCGGCTCGGCGTCGTCGATCCACCAGGCGTTCATGAACAGCACCGCGCACCGCGCCAACATCCTGGACACCGACTTCACGCAGGTCGGCATCGGCGTCGCGTTCGACGCGGACGGCGTCATGTACGTGACCGAGGTCTTCCGCAAGCCGATGGGCTCGACGACCACCGCCACGTCGCCGGCGCCCCGCCCGCGCACCGTCACCACGACCAAGCCGCGGACCACGTACAAGCCCGCCGCCACCACCAGGACGGTCGCCAAGCCGGCCGCCAAGCCCGTCGCGAAGCCGGTCGTCCGCCGTGACCCCCGCGCCGAGCTCGCCTCCCGCCTCGCCCGCGCCCGCGCCGTCGCCGCCGGCCACGCCGCCTCGTCGGCCCTCGAGCACGCGGTCGTGTTCGTGGACGTCATGGGGTCGCTCGCGTAGCGCACCCTCCCCGGCGCGACCTCACCGCGAGGTCAGTTAGCCCGAACGGACCAGCCCCATCCGGCTTGCCGGGTGGGGCTGGTTTGGTCCGGGGTGCTGGCATTTGGAGTAATCACATGGCAGGGTCGGTTGCTGCACGGGGTGGGACCAGGGCGCGTCCGGGGCTGATCGGGCGCGGCCAGGGCGACGTGTAGGCCGCCGGTTCGCGAGTGGGTGCCGGCCCGATCCCAGAGGTTGCGTCTTCTCTTGCTGCGCCGCGTGTTCGTGCTGCTCGCCCTGCTGCTGCCGCTGACGTTCGTGTCGGCGACGCCGGCGCAGGCCTCGGCGACCGAGTCGGAGTTCGTCTCCCGGGCGAACTCGGCCAGGACCTCGCGCGGGCTGCGCGCGTACCCGGTCCGCAGCGACCTCGTCTCCGTGGCGCGGCGGCAGGCGGCGCGGATGGCGGCGGCGCGGCGGATCTACCACAACCCGAACCTCACGTCCGAGGTCTCGAACTGGCGCAACGTCGGTGAGAACGTCGGCCGCGGCGGCTCCGTGTCCGCGATCCACTCGGCGTTCATGGGCTCGTCCGGGCACCGGGCGAACATCCTCAGCACGACGTTCGTCGAGATCGGGGTCGGCACCGCGCGCGGCAGCGACGGGCTCATCTACGTGTCCGAGGTCTTCCGGCGACCGGCCGGCTACGTGCCGCCGGCCACCGCGCCCGCCACCACCTCGCCGACGCGGACGACCCGGACCACCCGGACGACGTACACGCGGGCGTCCCGCTCGGCCGTGCGGCGGCCGTTGCCGCCGGCCCGCCCCGTCGTCGTCGTGCGCCGCCCGCCGGCCAAGCCCGCGAGCCGGCTGCTGGGCCGGGTGCGCGCGGCGTACGCGCTGTACCGCACGCCGCGGCCGCCGGTCGGGTCGATCGGCCGCGCGGTGGCGTACGTGCGCGCCGCGACCTACCTCACGGCGTAGTCCCCTCTCGGCCCCCTTCGGGCCACTCTCCCGGCAGGAGCCCGGCGGTACGCGACGAAATGTCGCGGTCCGTTCCGCTCCTCGTGTGGTCGTTCCGACGCGCTCCGTCACCGGCGGGTGATGCGCGCGTTAGTGCGTTCGGACCAGCACGTCAGGGCCAGAAGGCCCGGGGTGCGAACGCACTAGCCGAGGAGGACCACCGTGCTCCGCAGGATCGTCGCTCTGCTGCCGGTCACGATGGTGCTCGCCGGGGTGGCGTTCTGGGGGTCCGCCGCGACGGCCGCCGAGACGCAGGCCGCGGCGTTCGTACGCAAGGCGAACGCGGAGCGCACCTCGCGCGGGCTGCCCGCGTACACCGTCGCCTCGGACCTCGCGACGGTCGCGCGCCGGCACTCCGAGCGGATGGCCGCGAAGCACACGCTGTACCACAACCCGAACCTCGGCTCGGAGGTCTCCGGCTGGCAGGTCGTCGGCGAGAACGTCGGCATGGGCGGCGACGTCGACTCGATCCACCAGGCGTTCATGGACAGCCCCGAGCACCGCGCGAACATCCTCGCCCGCGACTACACCCAGATCGGGATCGGCACCGTCGTCGACGCCGACGGCGTGCTGTGGGTCACCCAGGTCTTCCGGCTGCCGATGAAGGCGACCGTCACGGTCGCCGCGCCGGCCAAGCCGCGCGTCGTGATCGCGTCGCGGTCCCGTACGACGGCCCCGCGCCGTCCCGCCGCCGCTCCGGTCCGCGCCGCGGCGCCGGCGCCGGTGTCCGCGCGGGCGGCGGCCCCCGCGCCGGTCGCGGTGGACGCGGCGGACGTGCTGGGCGCGCTCGCGGACGCGACGGCGGTGGACGCGTTCGGGCAGGCGCTGGCGTACGCCGACGCGATGGCGGCGTTCTAGTCCGTTCGTCCGGGCGCTTCGGGCGCCGGGCCGGGCCGGGTGGCGCGGCCCGGCGAACCGTGCAGCCCGCGGCACCCCGTTCCCGCGTGGTGATCTTCACAGTTGGGGTCGCCGCCCGGAGGGGCGGGCGCTCCCGGCGCCGGCCGGGCGGTCCCGGGGCCGGCTGGGCCGGGCCGCGCCGGGTGGCGCGGCGAACCGTGCAGCCCAGGGCACCCCCCGTACGCGTGGTGATCTTCACAGTTGGGGGCCGCCGCCCGGAGGGCGGCGCGCACGGGGCGGGCTGGGCGTGCGCTACGGCGGGGCGGGTCCGCCCGAGCCGTCGGCCGCCGGCGTGGACGGTGGGGGCTCGGTCGTGGGCGGCGGGGCGGTCGTAGGCGGCGGCGGCACCGTCGCCGTCGGCGCGGGCGTGCCGGTCGCGGTCGGCGACACCGGGGGCGCGGTCGTCGTGACCGGCGTGGACGGCGGCGGGGCGACGGGCGAGGGCGTGCGCGTACGGGGCCGCCGGCGCGTCGGCGACGCGGACGCCGACGGCGAGGCACCGATCCCCGCCTCTTTCGCCGCCTCGGCGGCGACGAGCGCGGCGTGGTGCTTCCAGAACCGGCTGAAGATGATCGCGGGCAGCGTCCCGCCGAACACCGGCTTGACGCCGTGCACCCGCCCGAGCGGCTTCACACCGGACTTGTGGCCCAGCCACGTCACGACGCACAGCTCCGGGACGCAGCCGGCGAACCAGGCGTTCGTCACGAGGTTGGTCGACCCCGTCTTGCCGAACACCTTCATGCCCGGGACCCGGGCGTTGCGGGCGGTGCCGCGCTCGACGACGTCGTACATCGCCTCCACGACCTGCGCGGCGACGTCCTTCGGGATCACCTGCTTCCCGGGCGGCGCGGGGTCGGCCTTCATCACCTCGACGCCGCTGAACGTCTTCGCCGTGTCGGCGTTGCGCCGCTCCTCCAGCACGAGCCGCAGGTCCCGGCGCACGCCGCCCGCGGCGAGCGTCGCGTACGCCTGCGCCACCGACAGCGGCGACACGTTGATCGCGCCGAGCGACATGGCGGGGTTGGTGCCGATGCCCGACGCCGGGCCCATGCCGGCCGCGATCGCCGTGTCGCGCACCTTGGTCGTCCCCACGTCGACGGCGAGCTGCGCGTAGACGGTGTTGACCGAGTGCGCGAGCGCCCGCTTGAGCGTGTACGACCCGCCGCCGCGCTCGGCGTTGCACGGCCGGTAGTACGGCTTGCGCGACACGACCTTGCACGACGGGCCGGGGTAGACGGTGTCGAGCGTCCTGCCGTTCTGCAACGCCGTGGCGAGGGTGAACGGCTTGATCGCCGAGCCGGTCTGCACGCGCGCGTCCTCGGCCAGGTTGAAGCCGTTGCGGACGTACCGCGACGAGTAGATCGCCTTGAGGTCGCCGGTCCGCGGGTCGACCGCGACCACCGCCGCGTCGGGCTCCTCGGGGTCGGCCGTGGCCGGGTTGAGCCCCGGCAACGTCTGGAACACGGCCTGCTCCACGGCCCGCTGCATGATCAGGTCGAGCGTGGTCCTGACCCGCAGGCCGCCGCCGTAGAGCTCGTCGTCGGTGAGCCGCTGCTTCAGCTCGGCGGTGACCATGTCGGTGAAGATCGGCGCCTCGGTCGCCTCGGCGGCCGGCTTCTCCTTGGCGAGCACCAACGGCTGGCGGTACGCCCGCGACGCGTCGATCACCGAGATGAACCGGTTGTCGCTCATCCGGTCGAGCGCGTAGAGCTGGCGCGCCTTGGCGTTGGGCAGCGACTTCACCGGGTTGTTCAGCGACGGCGCGTTGATCATCCCGGCGAGCATCGCCGCGCGGGCGAGCTCCAGCACCGGCGAACGCCGCCCGGTCGACTTGTCCAGCGCCAGGTCCTTCACCGGCACCCCGAAGTAGTACTTCGCGGCGGCCTGCACGCCGTACGTGCCGTTGCCGAGGTACACGCTGTTCAGGTAGCGGTGCAGGATCTCGGCCTTGCCGAACTCCTTCTCCGCGCGGTACGCGACGACCGCCTCGCGCATCTTGCGCAGCGCGGTCTTCTCGCGGCCGACGTAGATGTTCTTCACCCACTGCTGGGTGATCGTCGAGCCGCCCTGCGTGCGGCCGTTGTCGAACACGTCGCGGTACGCCGCGCGGCCGATCGCGACCGGGTCGACGCCCTTGTGCGAGAAGAACCGCTCGTCCTCGGCGGCGATGACGGCGTTGCGCAGCACCTCGGGGATCTCCGCGGAGGCGACGTCCTCGCGGATCTCAGGCGCCCGGATCGAGGCGTAGAACCGCTCGGAGGAGTCGAGCAGCAACGCCGTCGGCAGCCGGGCGGGCACGGTCAGGTCGATCGGCGCGACGAGCATCCCGGCGACGAACGACACCACCGCGACGAACGCCGCGAGCAGCGTCCACCGCACGTACGGGAACCGCCGGCGCCGCCGCACGCGCACGGCGGCGGGCGGGGCGGGGTTGCCACCGCCGCCCCGACCGGGAAGAGTCGTCTGCGCCATCGCCGAGCAGCGTACGACGGAGGTGTGACAGGGATGGCCGTCAAGGTCATGGTCGTGGACGACACCGACCACGTGCGCACGATGCTCGCGGAGATGCTCGAGCTGGACGGGTTCGAGGTCGTCGGGCGGGCCGCGAGCGGCGAGGACGCCGTGCGCACGATCGCCGAGAGCGACCCGGACGTCGTCGTGATGGACCTCAAGATGCCCGGCATCGACGGCCTGGAGACGACGCGGCGGATCAAGGAGGAACGCCCCAGCCAGCCGGTGATCCTCTACACCGCCTACCTCGACCCGACGATCGAGGCCGCGGCCCGCGAGGTCGGGGTGACGCTGTGCCTCGGGAAGATCGACGGTCTGCCCGAGCTGGAACGCCAGATCTCGCGGCTCACGCTCGAGCTGGCCGGAGACTCGTAGCCGCCGTCACCGCTCACGGCGTGGCGCGTTCAAGTACCCGGACGGCTCACCCGACACTCTGAGTTGTCCGATTCTGGACGGAACGTGACAAGTGGCCCCACGATGGGCTGCTCAGACCCCTCGTCGGCGCAGGGAGCAGCGATGCGTACGCAGACCGCCATCGGCGTGCTGCTGCTGCTGCTCGCGATCCTCGTCGCCGGCGCCGTGACCGTGTCGCAGGTGGTCCGGTGACCCGCCCCGGGCGTCCCGGCGGCCCGCCGCGGCGGGGCCTGGACCTGCTGCGCGAGGAGCTCGTCCGCTACCACACCGAGCCGCAGGCGTTCGGCGACGGCGCGTTCGCCGCCCCCTCGCTCGGCGGCCTCGGCAACGTCATCCCGCTGCGTCCCGAGCTGGCCGGAGCGGCGTCCGCTCCGGGCAGCGAGCTTGACGCCGCCGCGCCCGCGGCGGCCCCCGAGGCTGACGTGGAGGCCGCCGAGATCGAGCCGGCGGTCGTCGAGCTCGTCGCGCGCGCGCAGCGTGGCGACGCGGAGGCGTTCGGGCTGCTGTACGACCGCTACCTCGACCTCGTCTACCGCTACGTCTACTACCGCGTGGGCACCAAGGCGCTCGCCGAGGACCTGGTCAGCGAGACGTTCCTGCGCGCGCTGCGGCGCATCGGGTCGTTCGAGTGGCAGGGCCGCGACTTCGCCGCGTGGCTCGTCACGATCGCCCGCAACATCGTCGCGGACCACTACAAGAGCGGCCGGTTCCGTCTCGAGGTGTCGACGGCGGACATGCTCGACGCGGACCGCGCGACGGACGGCCCCGAGAACGAGGTCCTCGAGGGCATCACGAACGTCGCCCTCCTCGACGCGGTGAAGCGCCTCAACGGCGAGCAGCAGGAGTGCGTCGTGCTGCGGTTCCTCCAGGGCATGTCCGTCCTTGAGACCGCGCAGGCGATGGGCAAGAGCGAGGGCGCGATCAAGGCGCTGCAGTACCGCGCCGTGCGCACCCTGGGCCGGATGTTGCCCAAGGAGCTCGTCCTGTGACTCTCCGTATATACCCGCAGGAATCGGGCCAACCGGCCCGTAACCCTCTGTCGCCGGCCTCGTTGACGATGCCGAAGGAGGCACTCCGGTGATGCGCCGTACGGCGAAGCTCGCAGAGGAGTTCGCCGCCGCCCTCGAGGGCCGCGGTGTCGCCTCCGCGCGCCGTGACCCGGCGCTCGCCCCCCTCCTGAGCCTCGCCGAGGGCCTGCAGACCGTGCCCGTCGCCGCGTCCGCGGACTTCCGCGACACGCTGCGCCGCCGCCTGATGGCCGTCGCCACCGTGCCGCCCGTCGCCGTCCCGGCGCCGAGCCCCGTCGACCGGGCGAAGACCTGGGTCGAGGGCTGGCGCGTGCAGCGCGCGATGGCCGCGGCCGCCGCGTCGATGGCCGCGGTCGTCGGCATCTCCGCGGTCGGCGTCGGCGCCAGCCGCTCGCTCCCGGGCGACGCGCTGTACGGCATCAAGCGCAGCGCCGAGGGCGCCCAGCTCGCGCTGGCCCGCAACGACGTCAACCGCGGCAAGCGCCACCTCCAGCACGCCGAGACCCGGCTGGGCGAGATCGCGCAGCTCGTCGACACCGACCTGGCGCTCGCCGCGCCGGCCGAGGCCGGCCAGATCACGGTCGCGTTCGGCGGCTCGCGCTCCGAGCGCGTCGGCGAGGCGTTGCGGCTGATGGACGAGGACACCCGCGACGGCACCCGCCTGCTGTTCGAGGCGTACGCGAACGAGCAGGACGACGACGTGCTGCACGCCGTCCGCGACTTCACCCAGCGCCAGCGCGGCCGCCTCGGGCAGGTGCTCGACAAGCTGCCGACGTCCGCGCACGCGAAGGCCGAGGAGTCGCTGGCGCTCGTCGCGAGCCTCGACCTGCGCGCCTCGCAGCTCCTGTCGGTCGGCACCTGCGGCAGCGACTGCCCGGCCCCCGCGCCGGTCGCGCCGTCGCCGGGCGAGACCACGGCGCCGACGCCGAAGCCGTCCCCGTCGTACGACTCGCTCGGCCCGCTCCCGTGCACCTGCCCCGAGGACCCGACCGGCTCCCCCGAGCCGGCGCCGTCCCCGGAGCCGACCCAGGCGCCGTCGCCCGAGCCGACGCAGTCGCCCACCCCGTCGCCGCAGCCGACGCAGCCGTCGCCGACCCCGTCGCCGACGCAGTCGCACTACCCGCTGCCGTCGCAGATCCCGCCGCCCGTCGCGTCCCCGCTCCAGACCGTGGTGGACGAGGTCAACGAGCAGCTCCCGACGCCGCTGCCGACGCTGCCGCCGCTGCCCGGCGTGGACGCCCCGCTGGTGCCGGGCGTCACGCTGCCGTAGCGCCGCGACTCAACCGTTCGGCGCAACGTCCGATACAGGACGTAGGTCACACGACACGCTACGCTCACCCGTCCGGAGTGTCCGGTTCGTCCGCTGTGCCCGCTCTTGCCCGGGAATTTTCTTCAAGGAAGCCCGTAACCCCGTCGATCTACTAGTCGTTGTGGGCTACGTCGTACACCACCCGTACTGACATACAGACAGACATCGCCGGTCCAGGGATGGCCGGCAAAACTCGGAGGTCGGGAGAATGGCCAAGTTCAACAGCCGGGGGGCGCGGCTCACCGCTCTCGCCCTTGCCACCGGCACCCTCGTCGTCTCGGCGATCACGCCGGCCGGCGCCAACACCGTGCCGGTGCCGGACGTCTTCGGCGGCAAGGCGACGGGCACCGCGATCCACCTGGAGATCAACCTCCCGGTCCCGGTCGCGATCCCCGGCGTCGGCGACATCACGTCGCTGTCGCAGGACATCTCGTTCACCGACGGCAGCACCGCCAAGGACCTGGTCGCGAAGCCGTCCTCGGTCGCCAAGGCCGTCCTCGGCAACGGCAACGTCGTCGTCCTCTCGGACGTCCTCGGCAAGAGCGTCATCTCGAGCCTCGACGGCAAGTCGTCGGCGAACGACGCGATCCTCGCCCAGGACCTGGGCCTGCTGAAGATCGGCGTCGGCGAGATCACCTCGTCCGTCTCCCCCGACTCGGCCACCTCGGCGCTGACGAGCACCTCGTCCTCGTCGCTGGCCAGCCTCCGCATCGGCCTCGCCGGCCTGCCGGAGCTCCCGCTGAAGACCGACCTCAACCAGGTCGTCTCGCAGCTCAACGACACGGTCGACGGCGCGCAGAGCACGGTCGGCGCCGCGGTCGAGAACGCGCTGTCGGTCCTCGACGAGGCCACGCAGGGCGCGACCGCCCCGGTCGTCCAGCAGGTCGAGGCCGTCAAGGCGCAGCTCACCACGCTGCTCGACTCGCTGCAGAGCACCCTCGCGAACCTCTCGGCCGACACGGACCTCGTCCGCCTGTCGCTCCTCGAGTCGACCGAGACGATCACCCGCGCCGGCTCCATGGTCACCGCCAAGGCGACCTCGGGCGTCGGTGGCCTGGACATCCTCGGCGGCCTCGTGCACCTCGACGCGGTCAAGACCGAGTCGTTCTCCTCGGCGAACGGCAGCAAGGGCGCGGCCGCGGCCGACACGCTCACCACGATCCTCGGCCTCAAGGTCGCGGACGTCCTCGACCTGAAGCTCACGTCGAAGGGCATCGAGGGCACGGTCCTCGGCAACGCCCTCCCGGCCGAGGCGCAGGACGCGGTCCAGACGGTGATCGAGTCGGTGAACGGCGTCCTCGCCACCGCCGGTGTCCAGATCGTCAACGGCCAGACCAGCACCACGGTCGACCCGGCCGGCAAGTTCGCGAACAGCTCCTCGACCGGCGTGGGCATCGTCGTCAACCCGCTCAAGGCCGCGAAGCCGCTCGTGGCGGTCACGCTGGTCCCGGCCGGCACCGCGGTGAACGCCGCGATCGCGCCCCGCTCGGTCACCCCGCCGAAGGTCACGACGCCGGACACCAAGACCCCGCTGGCCCGTACGGGCGCTGAGCTCCCGCTCTTCGCGGTCCTCGGCACCGGCCTCGTGGGCGTCGCCCTGGTCGCCCGCCGCCGCCGCACCGTCGAGGCGTAAGCACCAAGCACCAAGCACACAGCACCGACCTCCACCGAAGGCCCCCGCGAAAGCGGGGGCCTTCGGCATGTCAGGAGGAAGGCGGGAGCGGGGGGCGCAAGGTGACGCGCGGCGCGAGCCGTCGTCCGCCGCCGCTCGACGCGGCGGCGTACGACGCAGTGGGAGGGGCGGGCTTGGGGGGTGGGTACGGCGTGCCGGTGCGCCGACTAAAGCGCCGCAGGCGCCCTAGGCGCGCCGGTACGCCGTAACCACCCCACTAGGGTGCAAGGCGTGTTCAGGAGGCGCAGGCGCGACGAGGAGGTCGTGCACGTACTGAGCGGCGCGGCGAGCGCAGCCGCCGCCGAGGTCGAGCAGGCGCTGGAGGTGCCACCGGACCCGACCGCGGCCGCGTTCTTCGACTGCGACAACACCCTCATGGTCGGCGCCAGCATCTTCCACTTCGCCAAGGGCCTGGCGGCGCGGAAGCTCTTCACGTCCCGGGACCTGCTGGGCTTCGCGTGGGACCAGCTCATGTTCCGGCTGAAGGGCACGGAGTCGCACGGCGCGATGCTGGAGGCGCGCGAGGCGGCGCTCGCGTTCGTGAAGGGGCGGGAGGTCGCGGAGATCGTCGCCTACGGCGAGGAGATCTACGACGAGCTGATGGCGCACCGCATCTACAGCGGGACGCGGGCGCTGGCGCAGCAGCACCTCGACAACGGCCAGCGGGTCTGGATCGTCACGGCCACGCCGGTGGAGCTGGCCAGCATCGTCAGCCGCCGGCTCGGCCTCACCGGCGCGCTCGGCACGGTGTCCGAGGTGGAGGACGGCCGCTACACCGGGCGGCTGGTCGGGGAGCCGTTGCACGGGGCCGCGAAGGCGGAGGCGGTGCGCGCGCTGGCCGAGCGGGAGGGGCTGGACCTGAGCCGCTGCACGGCGTACAGCGACTCGGCGAACGACGTCCCGATGCTCTCCGTCGTCGGCCACGCCGTCGCCGTGAACCCGGACGGCGAGCTGCGCGACATCGCCCGGCAGCGGGGCTGGGACGTCCGCGACTTCCGCACCGGGCGCAAGGCGGTGCTGGTCGGCGTGCCCGCGGCGGCGGGGGTCGGCGCGGTCGTCGGCGGGGTGATGGCCGGGTTGGCGTACCGGAGGCGGCGCAACGCCGTCTACGCTGGTACCCGATGACCACGACCACTCTCAGCGCGAACGACCTCTGCTGGTGCGGCAGCGGGCGTCGCTACAAGCGCTGCCACCGGCTCGCCGACCTCGACCCGGCCGCCGCGGCGGCGAAGGCCGACGCCGCGCGGCGGGTGAAGCCAGGCCGCGTCTCGCCGATGCGCCCGGTGCCGCCGCACATCCCGCGGCCCGAGTACGCGGAGAGCGGCCGGCCGACGCGGGTGCGCGGCAGCGGCCGGCCGAAGACGCCGGAGGAGATCGAGCGGATGCGCCGCGCCGGCCGCGCGGCGGCCGAGGTGCTCCAGACGGTCGGCGCCGCGGTCCGTCCCGGCATCACGACCGACGAGCTCGACGCGATCGCGCACGAGGAGTGCATCCGCCGCGGCGGCTACCCGAGCCCGCTCAACTACAACGGCTTCCCGAAGTCGCTGTGCACCAGCGTCAACGAGGTCATCTGCCACGGCATCCCCGACTCGTCGGTGCTGCACGACGGCGACATCGTGAACCTCGACGTGACGATCTTCCTGGACGGGATGCACGGCGACACCAACGCGACGTTCCTCGTCGGCGAGGTCGACGAGGAGTCCCACCGCCTGGTCCAGGTGACGAAGGAGTGCCTCGACCTCGGCATCGCGGCGGTGCGGCCGGGCGGGCAGGTGCGCGACATCGGCAAGGCGATCCAGGAGCACGCGGAGTCGAACGGCTTCGGCGTCGTGCGCGCGTTCGTCGGGCACGGCATCGGGGCGACGTTCCACGCCGACCCGCAGGTGCCGCACTACTACGACCCGCGCGCGACGACGCGGCTCGAGCCGGGGATGACGTTCACCATCGAGCCGATGATCACGGTCGGGTCGTGGGAGCACCGGATGTGGGACGACGACTGGACCGCGGTGACCGTCGACCTGAAGCGGACGGCGCAGTTCGAGCACACGCTGCTGGTGACCGACGAAGGTGCCGAGACCTTGACCCTCGCGTGACCTGGACGGGCCCCACTGGCCCGAACGGATGGGGGTGGGCGATGCGCGGGTCGCGGAGCCTCGTGGTGCTCGGGCTCGTGGCGGCGGCGACGTTCTGGACGCGGCCGGCGTTCGCCTGCTCGTGCGCCGGGCCGCCCGAGCTCCCCGCGGCCGTCGCGAACGCGGACGTGGTGTTCGAGGGCGAGGTCGTCGCGTACGTCGGCGAGGGCAAGTCCGAGGTGCGCGTCGACCGCGTGTACAAGGGCCGGGTACGCCGGATCACGCTGCTGCACACGGACCTGGCGCCGTTCTCGTCCTGCTCGGCGAGCCCGCCCGGCCCGGGTCCTGTCGTCTACGCCGGGCCCCGCGAGCTCGTCACCGGGCAGTGCCGCCACGTGATGTTCAGGACGTCCGAGGACGTCGGCCTGCCGGGGTACGCCCCGCTGCCCGGCGCCGACGACAGGGGCGGCGGCGGCTGGGTCAGCGCGGCCATCGCGGCGCTCGGCGTGGTCTCGCTGCCGATCGCCCGGCGCACGCCCGAGGAACGCCGCCGGCGCCGCCGCGACGCCGCCGACCTCGCCGCCCTGCGGCTCGCGCGATGACCCGCCGGCTGCTGGTGCTCGTGATGGTGGCGGGGGCGACGGTGCTCCTCCCCCGCCCGGCGTTCGCGTGCCTGTGCGGTCGCGGGAGCCGCTGGAGACCCAGCTCGCGAACGCGGACGTGGTGGTCGTCGGCGAGGTCACGAAGCGGCTCGACCAGATCCACTGGGAGATGCGCGTCGACGCGGTCGCCCGCGGCTCGGTGGGGCCGTGGCTCGTGCTGGCGAACCGTGCCCCGCGAGGCTGTGGCCGCTTCGGGACCGAGGCGGAGCCGGCCAGGCCCCCGGAGGGACGCCGGCTGTACGTCGGCGGCTATGACGGCGACGTCAGCGGCTGCGGCGGCAACCCGCACTCCGATCCGGACGCCGTCCTCGCGAGCCTGCGGCTGACGACGTACCCGCCGGCGACCGACGTCCCCGGCCGCGAGTCCGGCGTCGTACCGCTCGCCGTCGCGCTCACGATCGCCAGCGCGTTCGGCGTCGCCTACGTGCGCTCCCGCAGGCCGTTGCCGATGCCGGACTGACGCAGGCGCCAGCGCCCGTGCGAGTCGCGGGTGTCGCGCTTCGCGACCAGACCGATTTCCTCGCCGCCGCCCGGCCACGACACGACGGGCCACGCCGCGCCGCTGTGCAGCCGGTCGCCCTCGGACAGCAGCAACGCCGCCTCCTCCCGCGCGCACGGCACGCGCACCACGACCGTGAGCTCGACCGCCGCGCCCTTGCGCCAGGGCGTCTGGCGCGACAACCCGCCGTTCTCGCGGCGCAGCTGCACCGGCAGCACCGGCTCGGCCGCGGCGAGGTCGACCTCGACGCGCCAGACGTCGTAGTGCCCCGCGCCGCCGACCGGCCCGATGCGGGAGGCGTACGTCCGCGACAGCCACTCGGTCCGCGTCACGACGACGGGGACCTGCGTGGTGCCGTACTCGCTCAGTACCAGACCGAACGCCGCTGCATCAGCAGCCGGTAGAGCGTCTGCTGGATGACCTCGCGCACCTGGTCGGTGAGGTTGAACACGAGCATCGGGTCGTCGGCGGCGGCCGGGCCGAGGTGGTCGGTGTGGATCGGCTCGCCGAACTCGATGAGCCACTTCGACGGCAACGGCACCGCGCCGAGCGGGCCGAGCAGCGGGAACGTCGGCGTCACCGGGACGTACGGCAGCCCGAGCAGCCGGGCCAGCGTCTTGAGGTTGCCGATCATCGGGTAGATCTCCTCGGCGCCGACGATCGACACCGGGATGATCGGCACACCGGTGCGCAGCGCGGCCGACACGAAGCCGCCGCGGCCGAAGCGCTGCAGCTTGTACCGCTCGCTGAACGGCTTGCCGACGCCCTTGAAGCCCTCGGGCCACACGCCGACCAGCTCGCCGGAGGAGAGCAGCCGCTCGGCGTCCTCGTTGCAGGCCAGCGTGTGCCCGGCCTTGCGGGCGAGCGGCGCGAGCACCGGCAGCCGGAACACCAGGTCGGCGCCGAGCATCCGCAGGTGCCGGTGCGCCGGGTGGTCGTCGAGCAGCGGCAGCGCCACGCCGATCGCGTCGAGCGGCAGCGTGCCGGAGTGGTTGGCGACGATCAGCGCGCCGCCGGTGGACGGGACGTTGTCGAGGCCGCGCGCCTCGACGCGGAACCACTTCTCGTACAGCGGGCGCACCGCCGGCAGCAGCACGTGGTCGGTGAGGTCCGGGTCGAAGCCGAAGTCGTCCACCGGGTAGTCGCCGGTGATCCGGCGGCGCAGGAACGCGAGCGCGCCGGCAACGCGGCGTTCCCACTCGGGGGCGTCGTCCTCGGCCAGGTCGGCCAGGTCCAGCGGCTCCGGCGCGGGGGCGGCCGGGCCGTGGTCGCGGATCGGGATGACGCGCGCGTCAGGCATGGACCGACCTCCGGGGCAGGCGGGAGAGGATCGCCTGCTCGGCGACCGCCACGACGTCCGGGTTGAGCATCCGGTTGAGCCCGCGGGCGCGGACGAAGTCGTCGAACGCCTCCGCCGACGTCCAGCGCGGGACGTAGCCGAAGCGCTCGCGCAGCCGCGTGGTGTCGGCGACGCGGCCGTGCTCGAGGAAGCGCATCTGCTCCGGCGAGAAGTCCACGACACCGGCCCGGCGGAAGGACTGCCCGACGACGTTGACCAGCGGCTCGAGGACCGGGAACGACGGCCGCCCCGCCCGGCGGATCGCCTGCGACAGCAGGAGCACGCCGGAGCCGCCGACGTTGACGATGCCGGGCTTGTCCTCCAGCGTCGCGAGGCGCAGCACCTCCAGCGCGTCGTCCTCGTGCACGAACTGGATGCGCGGGTCGAAGCCGAACACCGTCGGCACGACCGGCAGCGAGAAGTACCGGGTGAGCGGGGTGTCGATGCGCGGGCCGATGAAGTTCGTGAACCGCAGGATCGACAGCGCGACGTCGGGGCGGCGCCGGCCGAAGCCGCGGACGTAGCCCTCGACCTCGACGGAGTCCTTGGCGTAGCCCGAGCGCGGCAGGTGCCGCGGCTCCATGTCCTCGGTGAACAGCGCCGGGTCCTTCGGCGACGAGCCGTAGACGGCGGTGGTCGACTTGAGGACCAGCTTGCGCACCGACGCCGCCTTCTGGCACGCGGCGAGGAGCTGCATCGTGCCGATGACGTTGATCTCCTTCATCGCCGTGCGGCCGCCGACCGTGAGCGGCGTCGCGACGACGTTGAGGTGGACCACCGTGTCGACCTCGGACGAGGCGATGACCTTGGCGATGAGCGGGTTGCGGATGTCGGCGCGGACGAACTGCGTCCGGCCGAGGTCGCCGCGCGGCGGCACGGTGTCGACGCCGATGACCTGCTCGATCTCCGGGTCCGCCTGGAGCTGCGCCGCGAGCCGCCCGCCGAGGAACCGGGACACACCGGTGATCAGCACACGACGCGGACGCATGCGGACGAGTCTACGTCCGGGGCCGCAGGCCCTCGATCTGCAGGTCCAGCACCGCGTCCACCAGCGAGTCGACCGGCGGCCACGGGAAGCCCGGCTCGCTGATCAGCAACGACACCAGCCCGTGGAACGACGCCCACAGCGCGATCGACGTGCCGAGCGGGTCGGCCGTCGCGATCGCGCCCGCCTCGACACCCCGGACGACCGCGTCGACGAGGTGGCCGAACGCCCGCGCCCCCGCCGTCGCGCCGTCCGGCGTGAGGTCGGCGAGGTCCATCGACCGCTCGTGCCGCGTCATGAAGATGACCCGGTAGTGCTCCGGGTGGTCGAGCCCGAACGCCACGTACGCCCGGCCGCGCGCCCGCAGCGCGTCGACCGGGTCGGCGTAGGACGCCGCGGCCTTCTCCAGCGCCTCGTCGAACTCGCCGAACCGCTGCTCGCAGACCGCCTCGATCAGCGTGTCCTTGTCCGGGAAGTGCAGGTAGATCGACGGCGGCGTGACGCCGACCGCGTCGGCGATCATCCGGATCGAGACGGCGTCCTCGTCGCCCTTCTCGGCCAGCAGGCGGCCCGCCGCGTCGAGGATCTCGGTGCGCAGCAGGTCGCCCTCGCCGCGCCGCGCGCGGCGCCGGGCCGGGCTCACCCGGCCGGCTCCAGCTCGCGCGGCGTCTCGGTCACCGGCTCATTCTCGCTGATGCCGTAGCGGTCGTAGAGGCGGCGCAGCGGCGCGGGCGCCCACCAGTTGGCCTCGCCGGCCAGCTTCATGAACGCCGGCACCAGCGCCGCGCGGATCAGCGTCGCGTCCATCACGACGGCCATCGTGAGGCCGACGCCGAACATGATCATGAACGAGATCCGCGACGTCAGCGCGAACGCCGCGAAGACGACCGCGATCAGGACGGCGGCGGCGGTGACGATGCGACCGGTGCGTTCGAGGCCGATCGCGACCGAGGCGGCGTTGTCACCGGTCCTGTCGTGCTCCTCCTTGATGCGGGAGAGCAGGAAGACCTCGTAGTCCATGGACAGGCCGAACGCGATGCAGAACATCAGGATCGGCATCGACGCGGTGAGCGAGCCGGTGGCGGTGAAGTCGAGGGCGCCGGCGAAGTGGCCCTCCTGGAAGATCCAGACCATCGCGCCGAACGTCGCCGACAGCGACAGCAGGTTCAGCACCACGGCCTTGACCGGGACCAGCACCGAGCCGAACGACAGGAACAGCACGACCGCGGTGGCCAGCGCGATGATCAGCCCGGCCAGCGGGACCTTGTCGCCGATCGACTTCTTCGAGTCCACGAGCACCGCGGACTGGCCGCCGACGAGGACCTTGCCGAGCGGCGACGGCGCCGAGCGGATCGCCCGCACGAGGCGTTCGCCCGCGTCGGACACCGGCTCGACCGAGGGGATGACCGACAGGTACGTCGCCTCGGGCGAGTAGAAGCGCTGCGAGACAGGGGTCGCGGGGAAGACCAGCCGGCCGCCGGCGTAGGAGCCGGTGAGCGCGTCGACCCGCGCGACGCCGGGCAGCGTGGACAGCGACGTGGCGTACGCCTCGATGTCGGCCTTGCGCTCGGCCGGCCGCACGCCCCGGGCGACGACGGACGCGGCCTGCGCCTCGCGGGAGGCGTAGTCGCGGCGCAGCACCTCGGAGACCTGGCGGCTCGGCGCGTCCTTCGGCAGCACGCGGTCGTCCGGCAGCCCGAGGCGGATGCCGAGGAACGGCGCGCCGAGGACGGCGAGCAGCGCGACGACGCCGACCGCGACCGGCCACGGGCGGCGCATGACGGTCACCGCGATCCGGTGCCACATGCCCTCGCCGACCGGGGTCACCTTGTGCCGCCACAGCACGAGCTTGTCGACGCGGGAGCCGAGCAGCGCGATGAGCGCCGGCAGCACGAGCACCGCGCCGACCGCGGCCAGCGCGACGACGGCGATGCCGGCGTAGGCGAACGACCGCAGGAACGCCAGCGGGAACACCAGCAGCGCGCCGAGCGACGCGGCCACGGTGAGCGCGGAGAACGTCACGGTGCGGCCCGCGGTCAGGACGGAGCGCTTGACCGCCTCGTCGGAGGTGAGGCCGTTGCGCACCTCCTCGCGGTAGCGGTTGACGATGAACAGCGAGTAGTCGATCGCCAGGCCGAGACCCATCGCGGTGGTCAGCGACAGCGAGTAGATCGACACCTCGGTGAACGACGCCACGATCCGCAGCACGAGGAACGTCCCGACGATCGCGAGCACGCCGACCGCGAGCGGGAGGAACGCCGCCACGACCGAGCCGAACACCAGGATCAGCGCGACCAGCGTGACCGGGATCGCGAGCGAGTCGGCCTTCTGGGTGTCCTCCTCGATGACGTCGTTGACGTCCTTGTAGACCGCCGAGATGCCGCCCGGCCGGACCTCGACCGTCGCGTCGGAGGTGGTGTAGCGCGGGATCAGGTCCTTGGCCGCCTTGTTCACCTCGTCCTGGCTGCCGGCGATGCGCGCGAGGACCAGCGCCGAGTCGCCCTTGGTCGACCGCAGCGGCTGCGGCTTGCCGAGCGACCAGTACGAGCCGGCGAACGTCACCGCCGGCTCGGCGCCGAGCCGGTTGGTCACGTCGAGCCCGGCCCGCGCCGCCGCGGCGTCGTCCACGGACCCGCCTCTGGCGGTGACGAGGAGGACGAAGTTCGGCTGGCCGCCGAACGCCTCCAGCGCCTTCTCCGCCTTGGTGGACTCGGCGCCGGCGTCCTCGAAGCCTCCGGAGGAGAGCCGGGACGCGACGCCGCCGCCGAGCGCTCCGGCGACGACGAGCCCGACGAGGGCGAGCACGAGGATGACGACGCGGCGGCGGACGACCAGGTCGGCGGCGCGGACGAGCATGGCGCGGCTCCGTTCGACGGATAACTGAACGGCGCTAACCTAGCGGGGCTAAGGGAGCCCGCGTCAACGGTCCGGCGCTGTGATCCGGCTCACACCCGGCGGCGGCCGCAGCGCGACCGCGATGGCGACCCCGACGAACGACGTCGTGAGCAACAGCCCGAGGTACGCCACCCGCCGGCCCACCCGGTGCCCGTGCTGGTAGCCGTGCCGCAGCGCCCGCATCGAGGTCACCAGGCAGAGGAGGCCGGTGACGGCGAGGTCGAAGCGGGCGAGGACGAGGTCCCCGCGGGCGGCGGTGACGCCGGCGTAGCCGAGCGCGGCGACGTGGACGACCAGGAAGCCGGTCGCGACGCGCGCCCGCCGGACCGCCTCGTCGGCGACCGCCGTGACGTCCTCCCCCGTCACCGTGCTCAGACCGTCGAGGGCTGGGGCGGCGGGTCGAGGATGCCGATGCGCTCGGGCGCGTGCGGGGCCACCCGGGCGACGCGGCTGATGACGACCGGGTCGCCGCGGCGGGCGCGCAGCGTCTTCGCGGCGTGGCCGAGGTTGACCGCGATCGTGATGTGCCGGAACGAGTCCTCGCAGACCGCCGTACGGCCCGGCGGCACCTCGCCGAACGTGTGCGTGAACGGCACCTGGAGGGTGCGCCCCTCCATCCGCAGCTCGACGGTGTCGCCGAGGTTCATGCCGGCCGCCTCGAGGTCGGCGCGCTGCATGTTCAGCGAGAGGTTGCCGAAGTGGTCCACGGCGCGGACCTCGCCGTGCACGTGGTCGTCGTCCACCGTCGGCGGGCGCAGCGTGACCTGCACCAGCGAGTCGAGGTCGGCCTCGGCGCCGACGTCCTCGAACGCGCCGCCGTTCGCCAGGTACGCCGCCACCGGGGCGAACACGTCGCGGCCGTGGAACGTCTTCGACGGGTTGCGCAGCCACAGCTCCTGGTTGTCCAGGCAGCGGGCGGCCACCGCGCCGCCGAGCGCCTTCCAGGCGAGCGAGGCGACGCCGTTGTCCGGCCCGACCGTGATGCTGCCGCTGGCGGTCCGGACGGCGACGCCGCGGCGGGACGTGCCGACGCCCGGGTCGACGATCGCGAGGTGCACCGCGACCGGCAGGTACTCGACCGCCCCGGCCAGCGTCGTCGCGCCCTGCTCGACGTCCTGCGGCGCGATCTCGTGGCACACGTCGATCACGCGGACCGCGGGAGCGATGCGCGCGACCACACCGTGGCAGACGCCGACGAACGCGTCGTCCAGCCCGTAGTCGGACAGGAAGGTGATCCAGCCGAACGACTCGGGCATCGCTACTTCTTGTTACGCCGCTGGACGCGCGTCTTCTTCAGCAGCTTGCGGTGCTTCTTCTTCGCCATGCGCTTGCGGCGCTTCTTGATGACCGAGCCCACAGGGACACCTTCGGAGGTCTGGAGTGCGAACGCCGAATGCTACCGCCTAGTCCGGCACGACCTCCCGGCCGTCGATCCGGACCACCGGGTAGGTGCCGCCCGAGGACGTCCGCAGGAACGTGTCGCCGGTCGCCTGGCCGTCCTCCAGCCGCAGGAACCCGGCGCCGTCGACGAGCGGCACGGGCACCTCGCGGTCGCCGAGCAGCGTGGCGCCGGCGAGGTCCTTCGGGCCGACGACGACGAGCCAGCGCGCGGTGCGTCCGGTCACGACGGTGGCGAACACGTCGGCCGTCGTGGGCGGGAAGTCGTAGACGCGGAAGCGGCGGTCGGCGCCGTCGGCGACGACGACGGCCCGGTCGCGGGTCGGGTCGTTCTCGTCGGGCGAGCGGACGATGCAGAACACCGCGGCGGTGCCGTCGGGGAGGCTGCGGGACCACGCCTCGCGGCACCGTTCGCCGCCCGCGACGCCCTCGATGCCGTCGTCGTCGAGGAGCAGCGCCAGCGCGTCGGCGCGGCTGTGGTCGGTGCGCACGAACCTCGGCAGGGTCGCCGAGGCCGGCGCCGCGTCGGGCGCCGGGTACGGCGCCGTCGCGGGGGTCTGGAGCCGCACCGCGTCCACCCAGCGCCCGCCGCTCACCCGCACCTCGCCGAAGACGAACTCGCCGGACCCCATCGGGATGTCGGCCAGCGCGACGCCGTCCCGCACCTCGACGGGGTGGTGCTCCCGCGGGGCCGCCGCCGCCGTGCTGAACGGGCAGTGCAGACCCAGCGGGCCCGTACGGAGCCAGCGCGCCTCCCGGACGCCCGGCGCGGCGACCACGAGCAGCCGCGTGGCGTACGCCGGGTCGTCGACGAGCGGCGCGCCGCAGTAGTAGCCGTTGGTCGGCTCCGGCGGCGCGGCGATGAGGAAGCGCAGGGCGACGGTGCCGGGCAGCGGCGCGGCGCGGTCGGCGAGCACGGCGAGGTCGCCGCCCGCGCCCGGGCCGACGACCGCGAGCCGGTCGCCGCCGGGGTCGGTGGTGCCGGCGAGCACGACGAGCCGGTCGGCGGCACCGGAGTAGAGGACGCGCGGCGTCCCGACGAGCCGCGCCTTGGCCGGGCCCTCGACGAACGCGGTCCAGGTCGCGACGGCGTCCGCGTCGAGGGCGGCGTCGCCGTCGCCGCGGCGCGGCCACTCGGGGAACGTCCCCACGAGCGGCGACGTCGCGGCCGGCACGACGTCGGCCGGCCGGGGCAGCGCGACCGCGGCGACGGCGAGCGCCGCGACGACGGCCGTGACGGCGGAGCCGGCCAGGGCGCGGCGGCGACGGATGCGGCCGGCGCGGCGGCGGGCGTTGCCGGCCAGGCCGAGCTCGGCCGGCGGCTCCGGCGGCAGCGCGTGGAGGGTGTCGCGGAGGGTGCTCATGGGGTCGCTCCGGTCTCGGCGGGCGCGAGGTCGGCCAGGTCGGCGAGCGACCGGAGCCGCGCCATCGCGCGGGCGTGCTGGCTCTTCACGGTGCCGACCGAACAGCCCAGCGCGGCGGCGGTCTCCGCCTCCGTCAGGTCCTCGAAGTAGCGCAGGACGACGACGGCGCGCTGCCGGCGGGGCAGCGTCCGCAGCGCGTCGTGGAGCTGGCGGCGCAGGTCCCCGTCGTCGGCCGCGGCGGCCACGTCGGGCAGTGACTCCGTCGGCTCCTCGCCGTGCCAGCGGCGGCGCCACCACGTGACGTACGTCGTCACGAGGACGCGGCGCACGTACGGGTCCGGGTCGTCGATGCGCCGCCAGGCGAGGTACGCCTTGGCGAGCGCGGTCTGGACGAGGTCCTCGGCGAGGTGCCAGTCGGACGTCAGCAGCCAGGCCGCGCGCAGCAGCGCGCGCCTGCGCGCCGCGACGTACGTCGCGAACGCCGTGTCCCTGTCGTCCACCCTGCCTCCGTTCGGTCGGAGTGGGTGACGACCCGGCGGTGCCGGATGGTTGTCAGCCGGCCTCGATGAACGCCGCACGCAGGTACTCGTGCACGGCCTGCTCGGGCACGCGGAACGACCGGCCGATCTGCACGGCGGGCAGCTCGCCGGAGTGCACCAGGCGGTAGACCGTCATCTTGGAGACGCGCATCATCGACGCGACCTCGGCGACGGTGAGGAACTTCACCTCGGACAGGGGGTTGCTCGTCACGGGAACGCTCCTGGCGCGCCCGCCCTCGCGGCTTCCCCACCACGAGTACGTGACGGCGCGTACTTCCTGTGGTTATAGAGCACCGAGTGACGGGTGCGCCAGCCGCCGATCGGCCTAACCCCCCACTCCGGGCGCGGACAGGCCGAGCAGCGGGAACGCCGCCCCCACCGTGGCCGCGATCGCCCGGTCGACGTGGGTGCCCGCGCTCCCGTCCCACGGCGTCCACACCACGTCGCGGCCGTCGCCCATCCGGGTCGGGCCGTGCTCGCCGCTGCGCGCGAACGCCTCGTGCTGCCAGTCCTCGGGTACCTCGTCCGGCAGGCGCGCGCCGGTGACCTCGGCCAGCGCGTGGGTCCACGACCGGGGCACCACCTGGACGATCTCGTAGCCCCCGCCGCCGAGCACCACCCAGCGGCCGGCGCAGAGGTCGTGCGCGAGCCGGTGCAGCAGGGCGTACGCCGCGCGCTGGCCGTCGACCGACAGC
The DNA here is from genome assembly GCA_036382875.1 of Mycobacteriales bacterium. Lineage (GTDB taxonomy): Bacteria > Actinomycetota > Actinomycetes > BP-191 > BP-191 > BP-191. Next base: position 206,132 of record DASVPJ010000044.1, on the reverse strand, counting down.
GCGAGGTGCGCGAGCGGGTCGAGCGTGTGGGTGTCGCAGCCGAGCTGCGTGACGAGCACGTCGGGCCGGAACGCCGCGAGGACCGGAGGCACCACGGCGTCGAACGCGCGCAGCCACTCGGCGTCGTTCGTGCCCGGCGGGAGCGCGACGTTGACGCTCGTGCCGCGGCCCTCGCCCGTGCCGGTCTCCTCGGGGAACCCGGTGCCGGGGAACAGGTAGCGCCCCGACTCGTGCAGCGACACCGTGAGCACGCGCGGGTCGCCGTAGAACGCCGCCTGCACGCCGTCGCCGTGGTGGACGTCGACGTCGACGTACGCGACCCGCCGCGCGCCGGCCTGGAGCAGCCAGGCGATCGCGACGGCCGGGTCGTCGTAGACGCAGAAGCCGCTGGCCCGGTCGCGCATCGCGTGGTGCAGCCCGCCGGCGATGTTCACGGCGTGCTGCGCGCGGCCCTCCCACACCGCCTGCGCCGCCTCCACGGAGGCGCCGGTGACCAGCGCCGCGGCCTCGTGCATCCGCGGGAACACCGGGTTGTCGCCGGACCCGAGCCCGTAGCGGTGGCCGAGCCGCGTCATCAGGTCGTCCGGCGCGCGGCGGACCGCCTCGATGTAGTCGCGGTCGTGGACGAGCGCGAGCGTCTCGTCACCGGAGGCGCGCGGCGCGGCGACCGTGACGCCGGGCCGGTCGAGGACGCCGAGCCGCCGCGACAGCGCGAGCGTCAGCTCAAGCCGCAGCGGGCGGAGCGGGTGGGTGCGGCCGAAGTCGTACGACGCCAGCACGTCGTCCCACAGGACGAGGACCGAGTCGCTCACGGGCGCCCCATCGCGGCCATGCGCCCGACGTTAGCCGCTCAGGACGCCGTGCACATCCGGAGGTGCGGCAGCGGGCGCCGGCGAGCGGCGCGAGCAGCAGCCGGGCGGTCAGGGGTTGAGCGGCATGCCGCTCGCGCGCGCGGCGGCGTCGACGTACCGCGCCCAGGTGGGCTGCTTGAGCGCCCGCGCCGCCTGCCGCAGCGCGGCCACCGCGTCGCCGAACTCCGCGCTCGGCGTCAGGAACTCGTGCGACGTGAGCACCAGCTTGATGGCGTTGTCGCTCTTCTGCACGGCGTTGCGGCCGAGGTTGTTGCGGACCCGCCACAGCAGCGCGGACCACAGCTCGCCGTCGGCGTGGACCTCGTTCTCCAGGTCGGCCGGGTAGCGCTTGCGCGAGTCCATCCGGCGCAGGCACGGCGGGTTGGCCGTGGAGTACGACGTCGCGTCCCAGTCGGCGACGCAGGCGTCGCCGAAGCCGCCCGACGTGCGGGCGTAGTACGCCGCCGCGAGGAAGTCGCCGAAGCCCTCGCCCATCGAGCCGCCCTCGTGCGCGTCGCCCCAGCCGGGCACCTGGTCGTCCTGCACGGCGTGGCCGTACTCGTGGATGATCACCTCGGCGTCCTCGCCGTCGTCCACGCCGCCGGTGCCGAGCAGCATGACGTCGTTGGCCGGCTGGTAGAACGAGTTGTCGAAGCCCTCGACGCGCGTCGTGACGACGTCCTGCGACTCGGCGTTGGCGCCGGTCTCGCGGTCGGGGCGGAAGCCGAGCGACTGGAAGTACCGCTGGATGCGGTCGATGTGCGCGTACGCCATCGTCGCCTCGAAGCGCGGGTCGCCGCGGGTGAACGCGAACTTGCCGTCCACGCTCGGCCCGACCGGGCCGTGGATCGTGACCCACGGGCCGACCAGCCGGCCGGCCGCGAGCATCGTCGGGTCGAGCTGCTTGAGCGGCAGCGTGCGGAGCTGCTTCGCGAGCTCCGCGCTGTCGAGGTCGGTGTCGACGCCGAGCTGGTCGACGCCGGTCTGGCGCAGCTTGGTGTTGCGCGACGTGACGACCGGGTTGGGGTCGAACACCGTCGCGGAGCCGTCGACGTAGCGCTTGTCGTCGCGGACCGCGAGGACGCGGCCGTCGGCGGCGGCGACGTCGTAGGTCAGCGCGACGGCCGGCTTCAGCGACAGGACGCCGACGCGGTACGTGTCGACCAGGCGGCCGTCCTTCGCGACGAGCAGCCGGGTCGCGCGGCTCGGCACGACGGTGCTCGTCACGCGCGCGGCCCGCAGCGCGGAGGTCACCGCGACCGCCGCGGACACCGGCGACGCCACGGCCGTGCCGGGGAGGTCGGAGTCGCGCGCGGCGACCTGCACGACGCGGCCGCCGACGATCGAGACGAGCGCGTACGTGCCCGCGACCGGGACGCCGTCGCGCACCTCGGTGCCGCGCACGTGCGTGCCGACGAGCGAGTGCCGCACGGTGTCGAGGCGGATGTCCGACGCGTCGACGCCGAGCCGCGGGGCGTAGGACCGCAGCGCGCGGGCCGCGACGGCACGCGCGTCGCCGCGCGCGGCGCCGAGGTCGCCGAACAGCGTGTCGGCCGACGCGAGGTCGATCCGGGCGGGGGCGGGCGCGCCGGCCACGGCGGGCACCGCGGCGGGCAGGACGGCGACGGCGACGAGGCCGGCGAGCAGGCGACGGGTCACCTGACCTGACTTCGCCCGCGCGCGGGCTACTCCTGCTCCCCCTCCTGGCGCTGGAACATCGCAATGAGGAGCAAAAGCGACGGAACGACGAGGATCGTGGCCGCGACCATCGTGACCAGCAGCGGCCGGAGCGCCGCCGGGCTCGCCGCGGCCTCCTCGACGGTGTACGCCGGCTCCAGCAGGTACGGGTACTGGCCGACCCCCCACCCCCACAGCACGGCGGCCACGGCGAGGGCGGCGGCGACCCGCGCGGTGCCGTAGCGGCGGGTCGCCAGCAGCCACACGCTGCCCACCCCGGCCACGCCGGAGAGCAGCATCAACGGCAGCGCGCGGCCGGTGAGCCCGTCGAACAGCTTCGGCGCGTCGGCGCGCAGCACCGCGACCCCGGCGAGGGCCACCGCGCCGACGACGACCGCGGTGACCATGCCGCGCAGCCGGAACCCCTCCGCCAGGTCCGCGTGGCCGTCGCGCAGCGAGTCGCGGCACAGGTAGACGGCGGCGAGGTACGCGCACGCGCCGACCGCGAGCGTCCCGCCGAGGACGCTCGTCGGGTTGAGCCACGACGTCAGCGCGTCGCCGCGCGCGTTGCCCGGCGGCACCCGCCCGCTCGCCACCGCGCCCGCGACCGTGCCGAGGAAGAACGGCGTCAGCACGCTGGACGCCGCGAACGTCGCCCCGAACAGCCGCTTGAGGCTCACCTCGGACACCGACTTGCGGAACGCGAACGCGCTCCCGCGCAGGATCACGCCGAACGCCGCCAGCGTCAGCGGGACGTAGAGCGTGGACATGATCGCGGCGAACGCGTGCGGGAACCCGGTCCACAGCGTCACCAGCACGAAGATCAGCCAGACGTGGTTGGCCTCCCACACCGGGCCGATCGAGTGCTCGATCAGCGTGCGCTGCGGCGCGCCGCGCTTCGCGCCGCCGGCCAGGAGGTCCCACCAGCCGCCGCCGAAGTCGGCGCCGCCGAGCAGCGCGTACGCCGTCAGGCCGACCCACATGGCCGCGAGGACGAGGTCGGCGAGGCTCACGCCATCGGCTCCGGCGCGGACGGGTCGGCCATGTCCTCGCGCGGCAGCCGCCCGAGCCGGCGCAGGACGTAGACCGTGGCGACGGTCATCGCGGTGTAGACCGCGATCAGCGCGTAGTAGCCGTAGCGGATGCCGCTCGCCTGCGTCACCGCGTCGCGGGTGCGCAGCACGCCGTAGACGATCCACGGCTGCCGGCCGACCTCGGTGACGATCCAGCCCGCCTCCAGCGCGAGCGCGGCGGCCGGGCCGGCGGCGAGCGCGGCGAGCATGAACAGCCGCGACCTCGGCAGGTCGCGCCGGCGCCACCAGGCGACCGCGAACCACGCGGCGAGCGCGAGGTAGCCGGTGCCGATCGCCACCATCACCTGGAACGCCACCCGCACCGGGAGCACCGGCGGCCGGTCCTCCTCGGGCACGGAGTCGAGGCCGATCACCTCGGCGTCGGGGTCGTGCCGGGCCAGCAGGGACAGGCCCTTCGGGATCTCGACCACGCCGCCGACGGTCAGCGGGGCGCCGCGCTGGGTACGTTCGAGCCCCTCGATCGCGGCCAGCTTGACCGGCTGGCGCTCGGCGAGGAACCGCGCCGCCCAGTCGCCCACGACGACCTGCGGCAGCGCGAGCGCGGCGGCGACCGTGAACGGCAGCAGGAAGCCGAGCCGGGTGTAGCGGTCGCGGCGGCCGCGCAGCCACGACCAGGCGTAGACGCTGGCGACGCCGAAGCCGGTGACGAGGTACGCGGCGAGCAGCATGTGCGTCGTCTGCGGGCCGGTCGCCGGGTTGAACATCGCGGCGACCGGGTCGGGGTCGACGACCTCGCCGTTGACGAGGCGGAAGCCGCGCGGCTGGTTCATCCAGGCGTTGGCCGTGACGACGAACCACGCGCTCGCCGCGCCGGCGAGCGCCACCGGCACGCCGCTCCACAGGTGCTGGCGCGGGGTCAGCCGGTCCCAGCCGTAGAGGTAGATGCCGAGGAAGATCGCCTCGACGAAGAACGCGATCCCCTCGATCGCGAACGGCAGCCCGATCACCTCGCCGAAGCGGCCCATCAGCCCCGGCCAGAGGATGCCGAGCTCGAAGCTGAGGATCGTGCCGCTCACCGCGCCGACGGCGAAGAGCACGGCCAGCGACTTCGCCCAGCGGCGGGCCAGCAGGTCGTACGTGCGGTCGCCGGTGCGGTGGCCGCGCCACTCGGCGAGCAGCACGAGGACGGGGAAGCCCACGCCGAAGCACGCGATGACGATGTGCCACCCGAGGCTCAGCGCCATCTGCATCCGCGCGCTCGTGAGGTCGGGCGCCGCGAGGACGTCCACGCCCCGACCCTACGTCGCCGCCGCGGGGCTCGCCGCCGGCGCCGCGGCCGCCCGCGGCAACCGTCAGGCGTGCGGCTCCAGCGCGGGGCAGGACGAGCCCTTGGCGGCGGCGAGCCGCTCGAAGTGCCACGGCTCGTTCGCGTAGCGCCGGCACAGGCCGTACCGGACGCCGTGGCGTTCCAGCCACCTGGCGGCGGAGGGCGGCCCGACGTCCACGGCCTCGCCGCGCACGTGCGCCGACTCGGCCGGCGGCAGCACCCACCGGCGGGCGACCTCAGGCGAGCCGTACTTCGCGACCGCCTCGCGGTAGAGGCGTTGCTGGTGCTCCGCGCTGCGCCAGCCGGACGTGACGACGAGCGTCACGCCGTCCGCCGCCGCCGCGTCCGTCGCGCGGGCCACCGCCCGCCGCATCGCCGGCGTGAGCCCGGTGACGTCGCCGACGCCCGTCGGCGCCTCCGGGGTGGCCGGGGCCTCGGGGGCGGCGACGACGGGGGGTCGCTCCCGCGCGCCGGCCTGGTGCGGCAGCACGCGGGGCACCACCACGAGCGCCGCCACCGCCGCGGCGGCGAGCAGCGCCCTCACGCGAGCCGCCGTTCCAGCGGCAGCCGCGACCGGGTGACGAGGCCGACCAGCGCGGCGGCGAGCACCGGAACGCCGATCGCGACGGTCGCGAGGGTGGTCCACGGCACGACCGCGTGCAGCTCCGCGCGCGCGGCGACGATCGCGTACGCCGGCACGAGTCCGGCCAGGATCCCGAGCGCGCCGCCGAGCGACGCCACCGTCGCGGCCTGCGCCATCGCGAGCCGGCGGCGTACCCGCGGCGCCGCACCGACGGCGGCGAGCGTGGCGAGGTCCGGCCGGCTGTCCGCCGCGGCGAGGCCGGTGGCGATCCCGGTCGACGCGATGGTCACGAACGCCGCCCCGCCGGCCAGCGCGAGCAGGACGAGCCCGGCGTTCTGCCGGAACCCGCGCTCGACGTAGACGCCGATGTACGTCCGCTCGTGCGCCTTGCGGACCGCCGCGCGGGCCGCCGCCTCCTCGCGTTCCGACGGCATCCGCGACGTCCGCAGCAGCGCCGACGAGCGGGTCACCGGCAGCCCGTGCCGGCGCGCCGTCTCCGGCGAGAGCACCGCGGTCGGCAGGCTCGCGAACCTCGCCTCGTCGGCGGCGGCGACGTACGCCGGCAGGGAGAGGGTCCTGGTGCGCGGCGGCCCCGTGTCGTGCACCCGCGCGATCTGGCCGCGCAGCGCGAGCCGGCCGTCCCGCAGCCACCGTTGGTCGAAGACCACGACCGCGCCGCGGGCCAGGGCCGCCTCGACGGCCGGGTCCTCGCGCCCGGTCCAGGCGGCGACGTAGCGCGCGTCCGACGCGACGAGCATCCCGGGGATCGGCCCGTAGCCGGGACACGGCGGCTCGGCGCAGTGCAGCGCCGGCGGCGCCTCCGGCATCCAGAACGCGCACTCCGTGGTGCCGTCGCAGGGCTGCATGACGTCCGCGACCTCGACCCAGTCCCGCGCGCGCAGCGCCCGCGCCGCGGCCTCGACCGTCGACGGCGGCAACGGGTTCTTCAGGTCGCCGTAGCTGACCGACGCGAAGCCGGACGGCAGCGCCGGCCGGTACTCGCGGCGCTGCCGGTCGAGGTCGCTGGAGACGTAGACCGACAGCGCGACGGTGCCGGCGACCGCGGCCACGACCGCGGCGACCGCGGGGCCGGAGCGCGTACGGTGCCGCGCCGCGTCGCGCACGGCGAGGCGCAGCGAGAGCGGCAGCCGGGTCGCGAGCCGGCCGACGAGGCCGACGAGCGCCGGGGCCGACGCGACGAACCCGAGCTCGGCGAGCACCGCGCCGGCCAGGACGAGGTTGAAGTTCGCGCGCCGCCCGCGCGCGGCGGCACCCGTCACGCCCTCGGCCACGAGGTTCCCGGTGCCCGCCGCCCAGAACGCCAGCGCCGCGCCGACGACGACCGCGGCGAGCGCGACGACGGGGACGCGAGCGCGCGTCCGCGCCTCCCCGCGCCGGCCGGTGAGCGCCGCGACCACCGGCTGCCGCGAGGCCGCGCGGGCGGGCAGCAGCGACGCGAGCAGCGCCGTTCCCGCGCCGATCGCGACGATCGCGCCCAGCTCCAGCGGGCGCAGGTCGAGCGGGCCGAACAGGTTGCCGGAGAGGCGTTCGAGCAGCGGGCGGCCGAAGAACACGGTGGCGACGCCACCGGCCACGCCGAGGGCGCCGGCGACCGCGCCCAGCACGGCGCCCTCGGCGAGCACGATCCGGCGCACGTCGCGGCGATCCCCTCCCGTCGCCGCGACGAGCGCCAGCTCACGGCGCTTCCGGCGGGCACCGACCGCGAACGCGGTCCCCGCCAGCAGCACGATCTCGAGCGTCGCGAGCCCGACCGCGACGACGCCCGCGCCGATCTCCTCGGCGGCCGGCGCGGCCTCCGTCGGGTCGGCGGGCGGGAACGCGTACCAGGTGCGCGGCATCACGCGCATGCCCAGCGCGTTGAGCGGCCGCACCGTCTCGACGTCGCCCGCGCCGGAGGGCAGGTCGACGGCGAAGCGCCGGCCGATATCGGGCGCGATGCCGCGCTCGGCGAGCCGCGCGGCGGGGGCGACGTACGCCTTGAACGCGGACAGGCTCGCGCGGGTGTCCACGACCGCGGAGACGCGGAACGCGTCCTTGCCCAGCGCCACCGTGTCGCCCGGGCCGACGCCGAGCGTCCGCGCGACGCGCGACGTCACGGCCGCCTCGTCCGCGCGGCGCGGCAGCGCGCCGGCGCGCAGCCGTACGAGCCCGCGCGCCATCGGGTCGGTCAGGTCGAGCCGCTCGACCTCCCCGTCCTCGACGCGGTCGTGCGCGCCGATGGGGATGCCGTAGTACGTGTGCCAGCGCAGCACCCGGCTGCCCGGCGGCAGCGCCGCCTCGACGTCGGGGTCGCGCTCCGGCGGCGGGGTCTGCCCGTCGCCCTTGAAGCCGTAGCTCCACAGCCCCATCTGCTCGATGGGGCTGCCCGAGACGAGCTCGGCCAGCACGTCGGCGGCGCCCAGCTCGCGGCGGGCCTTCTCCGCCGCGGGGAGCTGCCCGGTGCGCACCGTGACGTCGGCGAACGCCAGCCCCAGCATCGGGATGCCGATCATCGCGACGACGAGCGCGCTGCGGCCCTTCGACCGCCACGCCTCGCGGCGCGCGATGCGCAGCGCCACGCGGTAGCCGCGCATCCCTCTCACCGCTCGACGAGGAGCGACTCGGGCGGCGCCACCGGCCCCGCCTGGTCCACCACGAGGCCGTCGCGCAGGAACACCACGCGGTCCGCCCACGCCGCGTGCCGCGCCTCGTGCGTCACCAGCACGCCCGCCGCGCCGGCGTCGCAGCGCGCGCGCAGCAGGCGCAGCACCGACTCGCCGGTCTCCGAGTCGAGCGCGCCGGTCGGCTCGTCGGCGAGGACGAGGCGGCGCTCGCCGACGAGCGCGCGGGCGATCGCGACCCGCTGCTGCTGGCCGCCGGACATGTCGTCGGGGAAGCGGTCGGCGAGCTCGCCGATGCCGACCTCCTCCAGCGCCCGCTCGGCGTCGGCCCGGGCGGCGCGCCAGGGCGCGCCGTCGAGCTCGCGCGGGAGCGCGACGTTCTCCACCGCGGTCAGCGCGGGCACCAGGTTGAAGTCCTGGAACACGTAGCCGACCGCCCGCCGCCGCAACGCCGCGAGCGCCGACTGCGACAGCGTGCCGAGGTCGGTGCCCTCCACGAACACCTGCCCGCCGGTCGGCGCGTCCAGCCCGCCGGCCAGGTGCAGCAGCGTCGACTTGCCGGAGCCGCTCGGCCCCATCACCGCGACCAGCTCGCCGGCCGCGACGCCGAGCGACACCTCGCGCAACGCCACCACCTCGGCCGCCCCCGAGCCGTGCACCCGGGTCACGCCCCGCAGCTCCACGACCAACGTCATCGCACGCCCCCCTTCTGCCGCGCGCCCTCGCGCGCGCTCGCCGGCACCCGCGGCGCGGTCGCGTGCCGCGCGAGCCGCGCCTCGCAGTGGTCGAGCCACCGCACCTCGGCCTCCGCCTGGAACACCAGCGCGTCGACCACCAGCAGCCAGGCCAGGTCCTCGTCCGTCGCGCCGGCCTTGAGCCGCGTGTACTCCTGCAGCGCGCGCACCGTGTCGGTGCGCTGCGCCTGGATCACCGCGCGGACGTCGACGCCCGGCACGGTCACCGCGAGCGCGAGCTTGATCGCGAGCTCGTCCCGCGGTGGCTTCGCGCCGCGCTCGACCGGGGTGCCGAACCAGCGGCGCACCTCGTCGCGGCCGGCGTCGGTGAGCGCGTAGAACACGTGCCCCTCGGCGTCGCTGCCCGCCTCCGTGACGAGCCCGTCGCGTTCGAGGCGGGTCAGCGTCGTGTAGACCTGCCCGACGTTGAGCGGCCACGTCGACCCCGTCCGCGCCTCGAACTCGGCGCGGAGCTGGTAGCCGTACATGGGCTCGCCGTCGAGCAGCGTGAGCAGCGCCTGGCGTACCGACATACTCGGTATGTATACGCGGTATGCAGTGCCCTGGCAAGGCCCTACTCGTGGCCGGAGGCGAGCTCCTGCGAACGGTCCCGAGCGGCCTCGATCGCCGCGATCAGCGCGGCGCGGACCGAGTGCTTCTCGAGCTCGCGGACGGCGTTGATCGTGGTGCCGGCCGGCGACGTCACGGCCTCGCGGAGCTTCACCGGGTGCTCCCCGGTGTCGCGCAGCATCAGCGCCGAGCCGAGCGCGGTCTGCACGATCAGCTCGGCGGCCACCGCCCGCGGCAGCCCGAGCAGGATGCCCGCGTCGATCATCGCCTCGACCAGGTAGAAGAAGTACGCCGGGCCGCTGCCGGACAGCGCGGTCACCGCGTCCTGCTGCGACTCCGGCACCCGGATCGTGCGGCCCACGTGGCCGAGCAGCTCCTCGGTGCGCGCGAGGTGCTCCTCGGTCGCGTGCGCGCCGGCCGACACCGCCGACATCGCGGCGTCCACGAGGACCGGCGTGTTGGACATGACGCGGACGACCGGGACGGGGCCGAGCCGCTTCTCGACGAACGCCGTCGGGATGCCCGCCGCCATCGACACGACGAGCTGGGTGGGCGCCACCGTCACCTCCCGGAGCAGCGCGTCCATGTCCTGCGGCTTCACCGCGAGGAGCACCGTGTCGGCGCGGGCGGCGTCGGCGTTGGGCACGACCTCGACGCCGTAGCGCGAACGCAGCGCCGCCGCGCGCTCCTCGCGCCGCACCGTGACGACGACCGTCGCCGGGTCGGTGCCGGCGCGCAGCAGGCCGGACAGCAGCGCCTCGCCCATCTTGCCGGCGCCGAGGATGGCGAGCGCGGTCACGACTTCGTCGCCAGCGCGCGGAGGAAGAACGCGAGGTTCGCCGGCCGCTCGGCCATCCGCCGCATCAGGTAGCCGTACCACTCCTGGCCGTACGGCGTGTAGACGCGGACCCGGTGGCCGTCGGCGGCGAGCCGGCGCTGCTCGTTCGGGCGGATGCCGTAGAGCATCTGGAACTCGAACGTCCCCGGCACCCGCCGCGCGGCCAGCGCCGACGCGATGGCCACCAGCCGCGGGTCGTGCGTCGCGACCATCGGGTACGCGCCCTCGTCCATCAAGCGGACGAGCAGGCGGACGTAGGAGAGGTCCACCTCCTTGCGGCTCTGGTACGCGACCGACTCCGGCTCCTTGTACGCGCCCTTGCACAGCCGCACCCGCGCCTTCGCGCGGATCAGGTCCTCGACGTCGCCGGCGCTGCGCCGCAGGTACGACTGGATCACCGCGCCGGTGCCCGGGAAGTCCTCCCGCAGCTCGCCGAGGATGCGCAGCGTCGAGTCCGTGGTGGTGTGGTCCTCCATGTCGAGCGTCACCGTCGTGCCGGCCGCGGTCGCCGCCTCGACGATGCGGCGGGCGTTGTCGAGGCACATCGCCTCGTCCAGCGCCTGGCCGATCGCGGAGAGCTTCACTGACACCTCGGCGCCGCCGGTCAGCCCGGCGTCGTCGAGCCGGTGCAGCAGCGTGAGGTACGCCTTCGTCACGGCCTCCGCGTGCCCCGCCTCCGTGGTGTCCTCGCCGAGGTGGTCGAGGCTGACCAGCAGGCCGGCGTCCACCAGCTCGCGCGCCACGCGGACCGCGTCCTCGGTCGTCTCGCCCGCGACGAACCGGCGCACGACGTCGCGCGAGACCGGCATGGTGCTGATCGCGTCGCGCAGCCGCGGCTGCCGGGACGCGGCGAGGATCGTGCGGCGAAGCATGGGTGCGCCTCCAGTCACGAGCCGTCGCGAGCGACGTCCGGGTCGGTGCATCGCAAGGCGGACGACCCTCCGGCAGCGGCGCTGCCGGAGGGAAGGACAACGCCGCGAGGCGCCGGGCCGCGCGGCGCGCAGCAGGCTCGCGACGCCGGAGGCGTACCCGTGCTTCGCGACATGGGTGCGAGGCTAGCGCGCGAGCCAGAGCCGGGTGACAAACGGCTCCGCCACCGTCCCGTCCGGGAACGCCGCCGCCAGCAGGTCGCGCTGCGCGTCCAGGAAGCCCGGCATCCGCTCGCCCAGCGCGGCGACGTACGACTTGGACGACAGGAAGACGAGGTACGTCTCCACGTCGAGCCGGCGCACCCACGGCACCGTGCGCGCGGTCACGTCCCCGAACGCCAGCGCGAGGTCGCCGGCCGGGTCGTGCTCGCGGTAGTCGCGGCCGTAGTCGTCGTTCAGCGTCTCCAGCAGGTCCTGCTGCACCTGCCACCACGGCTCGCCGCGCGCGTCGGAGTCGTTCCACCAGAGGGCCAGCGTGCCGCCGGGCCGCAGCACCCGCCGGGCCTCCGGCACCGCGCGGGCCGGGTCCACCCAGTGGAACGCCTGGGCGAACGTCACGAGGTCGACCGACGCGTCGCGCAGCGGCAGCGCGTGCGCGTCCGCGACGGCGGTCCCGAGCAGCCCGGGGTGCGCGCCGACCAGGCCGAGCATCGGCGCGGAGAGGTCGAACGCCGCCACCCGCGCGCCGCGGGCGAGCATCCCACGGGTCGAGATGCCGGTGCCCGCGCCGACGTCGGCGACCGTCGCGCCGGACAGCGGGAGGGCGTCGTAGAGCCCGTCGGGGTACGCCGGGCGCGCGGCGTCGTAGACCGCGGCGAGCGAGTCGAACTTCGAGCGGCTCACACGCCGCAGCGTCTCAGCAGACCCAGTACGTGTCGACGGACTCGTCCGCCTGGCCCGCGGTCGCGCTGACCGTCGCCTTGCAGAGCACGACCTCGTTCGGGACCGGCAGCCCGGTCGGGGCGTCGTCCTCGCGGGTCGGGGTGAGCAGCGTCTGGACCCGCTCGACGAACGTGCCGCCCAGGAACGCGCACGTGTCGTTCGTGCCCAGGGGCTTGACCACGAGCACCGGGCAGAGCGCCTCGCCCGCGTCGAAGCGGTAGCGGTCGAGGTAGCCGGCGATGCGCCAGTCCTGCCCCTCGGGCTGGACGGTCGTCAGCCGCTTGAGCTCGGCGCCGGGGTCGACGCAGACCGAGCCGGGGCCGACGGCGTGGCAGTTGCCGCTGCCCTCGTTGAGGTCGTCGACGCCCTCGCAGCCGCTGTCGCTGAGGTCGATGAACGCGTCGGCGTCGTTGTCGAGGCCGTCGCGGCACTCGGTGGTGTTCGGGCCGAGCGGGGCGATCGTGAGGGAGTAGTTCGCCGGGATGCGCGACGACGCGGACTGCGCCGCGACCCGCAGCGCGAACGTCGTCACCGCGACCGTGCACGAGTCGGTGACGCCCTTCGGGTCGCTCACCGAGAGGCCGCCGCGCGAGCTGCTGCAGAGCGTTCCGCAGGCGCCGTCGGCCACCACGAGGTCGGCGTCGCCGACCGCCGAGACGAGCGTGACGACGTAGCGGCCGGGCACCGCGGCCTGGAGCCACCACTGCTGCGGCTGCGCCTGGCCGCCGACCACGCCGGTCACCGTCGCGCCCATGGGCAGCGCGGTGCCGCACGTGTCGCCGACGAGCGCCGAGGCAGGCGGCAGCGCGAAGGAACCGGCCAGTGCGACCGCGAACGCGGCGCCGGCGAGGATGGCACGTCGAGCCATCAGCAACACCCCCACGCCCACGCTGGGATGCGGACGTAGCGGCGACGGTAGAACCGGGACGAACCCGCGTCAATCGCCCATCCGCCACACCCCCCGCCCCACCCCGCCCCACCCCCGCCCATCCGACGGATTTCGCGACCCGGTCGCGGCTCCCGTACGCGGATGTACGAGAACGCGACCCGGTCGCGCTGTCGGCGGGGCCCCGCCGGGGCGGGCGCCCGCCGGGGGCCCGCCGGGCGCGCGGCGCCGGCGCGCGGAGCGCCGGCGCGGTGCCGGCTCAGGACGGGAGGGGCTCGGGGGCGGAGGCGAGGTGCAGCCGGGTGTACGCGAGCGCCTCGGCGAGGTCCGCCTCGCGGTCGGCGCGCGACTCGGCGCGGCGGGTGTTCACCTCGACCACCACGGTCCCGGCGAACGACCGCCGCGCCAGCAGCTCCAGCACCTCGGCGCACGGCTGGGTGCCGCGGCCGGGGACGAGGTGCTCGTCGCGCGGCGAGCCGAGGCCGTCGGCGAGGTGCACGTGCGCCAGCCGGTCGCCGAGCGCCTCGGCCATCGCCAGCGCGTCGCTCTGCGAGACGGCGGTGTGCGACAGGTCGAGCGTGGTGTGCCGGTAGTCGTCGAGGCGGACGTCCCAGTCGGGCGCGTACGGCACCACGGCCCGGCCGCGGGCGCGCAGCGGGAACATGTTCTCGACCGCGAACCGCACGTCCGTCTCGCCCGCCATCCGCTCGATGCCGGCCACGAAGTCCTTCGCGTAGTCGCGCTGCCACCGGAACGGCGGGTGCACCACGACGGTCGCGGCGCCGAGCGTGTCGGCGGCGTTCTTCGCGCGGACCAGCTTCGCCCACGGGTCGGTGCCCCACACCCGCTGGGTGATGAGCAGGCACGGCGCGTGCACCGCGAGGATCGGGATGCCGTGGTAGTCGGACAGCCGGCGCAGCGCGTCCACGTCCTGGCTCACCGGGTCGGTCCAGACCATGACCTCGACACCGTCGTAGCCGAGCCGCGCGGCGATCTCGAACGCCGACGCGGTGCTCTCCGGGTAGGTCGACGCCGTGGACAGCGCGACCTTCGCGGAAGGCACGTGGACGGCCATGTGCCCACTCTAAGGTGGACGAATGCCGCACCACCTCGACTTCCCACGCGAGTGGTTCTCGTTCCTGAACCCCGACGACGCGGACGAGATGTTCCGCTGCGACGTGACGTGGCTGATGTCGTCGTGGACCTGCATCTTCGGCGCCGGCTGCGCGGGCATCCAGCGGACCAGGCCCGACGACGGCTGCTGCTCGCACGGCGCGTTCTTCTCCGACAAGGCGGACGAACGCCGGGTGCGCCGGATGGCGAAGGAGCTGACGGCGGAGGACTGGCAGCTCCGCCGCGAGGGGCGCGCGGGCGGGATCACCGAGGAGGACGACGGGCGGGTCCGCACCCGGCTGGTGGACGGCGCGTGCGTGTTCCTCAACCGGCCCGGTTTCCCCGGCGGCGCGGGCTGCGCGCTGCACCGGATGGCGTGGCGTACCGAACGCCACCCGCTCGAGACGAAGCCGGACGTCTGCTGGCAGCTCCCGATCCTGCGGACGCAGGAGTGGGAGGAGCGCCTGGACGAGACGAAGGTGCTCGTCACGACGATCACGGAGTTCGACCGGCGCGGCTGGGGCGAGGGCGGGCACGACCTCGACTGGTACTGCACCGAGGTCGCGGAGGCGCACGTCGGCCGCGAGCTGCTCTACGAGTCGTACGGGCCGGAGCTGACCGCGCTGATGGGCGCGAACGCGTACGCGGTGCTCAAGGAGCACTGCGACGCCCGGCGCGCCGCGGGCGTGGTCGCGGTGCACCCCGCGACGCGGGCCGCGCGCGTGGCGGCCCGCGTCGTGGAGTGACGCGCTAGCAGACGGTCAGGCGGTCGCAGACGTAGCCCGGGTCGTCCACGATGTCGGCGATCAGGCCGGGAAGCCGCTCGATGAGGTCCTGCCGGATCGACAGGTACGTGCACGGGTCGGTGAGGCAGGTGCCGACGTACCACGTCGTGCCGTAGTAGTTCTCGTGGAAGCAGACGACCGGGCTCGTCTCCCGTACCACCGGCTCGCCGGGGCAGTCCGCGAACTGCGGGAGGAGGCCGGAGAGGTCCGGCACGTCGGGGACGCCCAGCGGCGGGGTCTGGCCGACGACGATCGCGTACGACTCGCCCTGGTACGTGACGACGGCGACGGCACCGCTGCTGGACGACAGGTCGACGCCGGGCACCGGGACCGTGAACGGGCCGTAGCAGTCGCCGGCGCAGAACGCCGGGACGGTGACGGTGCCGTTCTCCGGGTCGACGGTCGCGCCGGGGACGGCGTTGCCCGGCGTGAACTCGGTCACGCAGACGAACGCCGCGGGGACGCTGGGCAGGCCGTAGCAGCCGACGGGCGGCAGCGCCTGGGCGGTGGAGACGTGGACGGAGAGCGCCGCGACGGCGGCGAGCACGGCTGGGCGTAGGAGTCTCATGCCTCGGCACACGTTCCGGGGGGCCGGCGATTACCGCGTAGGCTGCCCGGCCGTGACGACCCTCGTACTGCTGCGCCACGGCGAGAGCACGTGGAACAAGGAGAACCGCTTCACGGGCTGGGTCGACGTCGACCTGTCGCCGAAGGGCGAGGAGGAGGCGCGCCGCGGCGGGCGGCTGCTGCGCGAGGCCGGCGTCGAGCCGGACGTGCTGCACACGTCGCTGCAGCGACGGGCGATCCGGACCGCGAACCTCGCGCTCGAGGAGGCGGACCGGCTCTGGATCCCGGTGCGGCGCTCCTGGCGGCTGAACGAGCGCCACTACGGCGCGCTGCAGGGCAAGGACAAGTCGCAGGTCCGGGAGGAGTTCGGCGAGGAGCAGTTCATGCTCTGGCGGCGCTCGTACGACACGCCGCCGCCGCCGCTCGACGCGGCGGACCCGATGCACCCGGCGCTCGACCCGCGCTACGCCGACCTGCCGCGCGACGTGCTCCCCGCGACCGAGTGCCTCGCCGACGTGCTCGACCGGATGCTGCCGTACTGGGCCGACGCGATCGTGCCCGACCTGCGCGCCGGGCGGACGGTGCTCGTCGCCGCGCACGGCAACAGCCTGCGGGCGCTCGTGAAGCACCTCGACGGGATCGCCGACGACGCGATCGTCGGCCTCAACGTCCCCACCGGCATCCCGCTGCGCTACGACCTCGACGCCGACCTGCGCCCGACGCGGCCGGTGGACCCGGAGTACGGCGTCAGCGGCGCGTACCTCGACCCCGACGCGGCCCGCGCGGCGATCGCCGGAGTGGCGGCGCAGGGCCGCTGACCCGGCGTGGACCCGGTCGCGCTCAGCCGCCGGATGGCGCTGGCACTGCGGCACGCCCCGGAACGCTTCGGGCTGGCGCTGGACGAGGGCGGCTGGGTTCCGGTGGCCAACCTGGCGGCGGCGCTCGGCGTCACCGTCGCGGACGTCGAGGCGGTCGTGGCCCGGCCCGGCACGCGGCGTTACGAGGTCGCCGCCGGCCGCGTCCGCGCGCGGTACGGCCACAGCGTCGCGACCCGCGTGGCGCGGGCGCCGGCGCGGCCGCCGGAGACGCTGTTCCACGGCACCACCGCCGACGCCGTCCCGGCGATCCTGCGCGAGGGGCTGCGGCCGATGGGGCGGCAGCAGGTCCACCTGTCCGCCGACGTCGAGACGGCCCGGCAGGTCGGCGCGCGGCGCCGCCGGCCGGTCGCGGTGCTCGTCGTGGCGGCGGGCGACGCGTGGCGGGACGGCGTGGCGTTCTCCGACGCCGGGCTCGGCGTCTGGCTCGCCGACGCCGTGCCGGCGCGGTACCTGTCGGCGGGATGACCGGGCCGCGCGGCGGTGTTGCACCGACCGTGCCTCCCGTCCGCCTCGCCGTGCTCGGCGACTCCATCGCCTACGGCACCGGTGCGGCCGCGCGTTCGGACACGATCGGCGCCCGGCTGCACGCCGCCCTCCTCGCCACCGGCCGCGACGCGGTCGTCGACGTCGTCGCCGTGCCCGGCGCCCGTTCGGCCGGGCTCGCCGCGCAGGTGCGGCGCGCGTTGCGCCGCCCGCCGGACGTCGCCGTCGTCGTCATCGGCGCGAACGACCTCGCCCACCTCGCCGACCCCACCGCCTGCGCCCGCGCGCTCGGCGACGCGGTCGCCGCACTCACCGCGGCCGGCGCGCGGGTCGTCGTCGCGACGGCACCCGACCTGAGCGTCGTGCCCGGCGTCCCCGCGGCGTTCCGCGGCGCGGTGCGCGAGGCCAGCGCGGCGTACGCGGCGTTGCAGGCCGCCGCCGTCACCGCCGCGGGCGGCGCCGTCGCGTCGCTCGGCAGCCTGCTCGCGCCGGCGTTCGCGGGCGACGTGTCGCTGTTCGCGGCGGACCGGTACCACCCGTCGTCCGCCGGCCACGCGCTCATCGCCGACGCGCTGGCGCCGTACGTCCTGGCGGCGGCGGCCTAGCCAGGCGCTAGAGCTCGCCGGTGTTGTCGAAGCACCCCTTCGGGTCCGGCGCGCGCGGGTCGAGCAGGTTGACGGTCTCCCTGGGGTCGGGCATCGGCGAGTACGACGCCGACGGCGGCGCCGACGCGGCCGGGCCGAGCCACACCTCGACGGTGGTGTCCGGCCACTTCCAGCCGCAGCGCGAGTGGTCGCTCGTGTAGCCCGACAGGTAGAGCCACGCGGGCGTGACGCCGCCGCCCTTGCGCCGGAACAGCGTCGAGCCGGTCCGCTTCACCGCGACGAGCTCGGTTTCGCCGCCGGCGCCCGGGCGCAGCGCGTAGACGGCGACGTAGCTGAAGTCGACGTACAGGTCGCTCCCGACGGCGCGCGGGGTGAGCAGGCCGTTGACCCGGGTGCCGGCGTGCGACTGCCTGACGTCGTCGCCGAACACGTTGGCGAGCCGGGTCGGCATGCGTTCCTTGGTGGCCGGGTCGAGCGTCGCGAGCACCGGCCGCAGGTCGCGGCGGTACAGCACCCGCTCGTCGAGCATCGCCGCCCGCAGGTACGCGGTCCTGGCGGCGTACGCCGCCTGCACCTGCCGCGCGGAGAACCCGCCGGTGGCCTTGCCGGCCGGCACCGTGAGCCCGGCCGTGCCGACCGCCCAGTGCTCGACCTTGGAGCCCGCGAACGGGTCCGCCGGCGCCGGCTTCGGGGGCGTCGTCGGGACGAGGTTCGGGACCGCGGCGGCCTCGCGCGGGCGGGGCTGCGGGACGCCGCCCGTGACCGCCAGGTACGCGACCACGAACCCGGCGACGAGCGCCAGCCCGACCACAGTCGAGACCGCGCCGCGGAGCCGGCCGTGCTCGCGCGGGGCGCGGGCGCGGCGCGGGACGCGGACGCGGCGCGAGGCGGCGCCCGGGGCGGGCACGGCGCGCAGGGCGCGGCGCCGGCGCGGCCGCCACTTCGCGGCCCGCTGCCGCTGCTTGTACTCGCGCTTGACCTCGCGCAACGACGCCTTGCTCGGACGTTCCCCCGCCATGACGCCGGAGGGTACCGGTACGGTCGCGCGGTGGACAGGGACACGTTGCGCGCGGCGCAGGCGCCGTTGAAGGAGCGGTACCGCGAGGACCCGGCGGCCGCGCTCGTGACGCTCACCGCGAGCGGCGACCTCGGCGCGGGCGTGACCTGCTCGGTCGCGACCGGACGCGCGCTCGCGGAGGCCGGGCTGCACCCGGCGACCGGCGGCGACGGGACGGCCGTCTGCTCCGGCGACATGCTGCTGCAGGCGCTGGTCGCCTGCGCGGGCGTGACGCTGCGCGCGGTCGCGACGTCGCTGGACATCCCGGTCGACGGCGGCACCGTCCGCGCCGAGGGCGACCTCGACTTCCGCGGCACGCTCGGCGTCGACAAGGAGGCGCCGGTGGGGTTCACGGCGATCCGGCTGACGTTCGACGTGGACGTGCCCGAGGAGTCGCGGGAGACGTTGCTGAAGCTCACCCGCCGCTACTGCGTCGTCCTGCAGACGATCGCCGGCGGGGTACCGGTCGAGCTGCGTTAGCCGCGCGGGCAGGGGAACGTCGGGAGGCCCGAGCAGCACTCGGTGACCAGGATCACGCTGTACTCGCCGACCACGACGCAGTCGCCGAGGCAGGTGAAGCAGGTCAGGGCGGACGCCTGCGCGGCGCCGCCGACGACGCCGAGCTCGTCGGTGGTGAGCGGGGCGAGCGAGTCCTTCTTGAGGGTGAGGCGCCGGGTCATCGTGGGCTCCCTGGGAAGTGGGTGGACACCCTCTTTACGCGGCCGGGGAGGGAGCGCCCTACGGCTCGCCGCCGAAGATCGGGCGTAGCGGGGCGCCGCCCTCGGCCGCCTGCTTGGCCCGCCACTCCTCCTCGCGCCGCATGCTCTCGGCGAACCCGAGCCGCAACGCCGCGTCGAACGTCGTGTCCGCGTACTCCAGGACGCAGCCGAGCAGCCGGTCCACCTCCTCCGCCGTGACCGCGTGCAGCGGCACGTGCCCGACGAGGTAGACGTCGCCGAGCCGGTCGCAGGAGAAGTGCACGCCGTACGTCCGCGCGTTGCGCTGCATCAGGAAGCCGTACGTCCCGCCGTCGTTCGACTCCGGCCTGCGCATGAAGAACGCCTCGACCAGCAGCGTGTGGTCGCCGACGACGAGCCAGGTCATCGTGGCGAGCTTGTGCTGCCCGGCGAGCTTGACGAGGAACGCGCCCTCCTCGACCCGCTCGTACTCCAGGCCGACGCCGTCGAGCGCCTCGCGGATCACGCCATCGAGCCGCGCGACAGTCTCCGGGTCGCGGCCGATGACGTGGTCGAGGCTCACTCGTTGACCGCCAGCGCGCGCGGCGCGTCGAGCGCGTCGCGGTAGACGTCGAGGATGCCGGCCGCGGTGGCGTGCCAGCCGAACGCCTGCGCGTGCGCGACGGCGTTGCGGCCCAGCGCGTCGCGCTCGGCCGGGGAGTCGATCAGCCGGCGCAGCACCCGCGCGTAGTCGGCCGGGTCGTGGCCCTCGACGAGGACGCCGCCGTCGCGGACCGCGGTCCGCAGGCCGCCGACCGACGCGGCCACGACCGGGGTGCCGCACGCCTGCGCCTCCAGGGCGACGAGCCCGAACGACTCGTTGTACGACGGCACGACGACCGCCTCGGCGGCCCGGTAGTAGGCGACGAGCCGGTCCGGCGGGACCGGCGGCTCGCGGCGCACGACGTCGCTGATGCCGAGCTCGCGGGCGAGCGCGTCGAGGCGTTCGGGGTCGCGGGTGCCGGTGCCCGAGGGGCCGCCGACGACCGCGACGACCAGCCGGGACCGCAGCGCCGGGTCCTCCGCGAGCAGCGCGGCGGCGCGGATCAGCACGTCCGGCGCCTTCAACGGCTGGATGCGGCCGACGAACAGCAGCAGCACGTCGCCGTCCGCGAGCCCCACCTCGCGGCGTGCCGCGGCGCGGTCGCCCGGTGTGTAGCGCTCCAGGTCGACGCCGGGCGCGACGGTGACGACGCGGGCCGGGTCGGCGCCGTAGAGCTCGATCAGGTCGCGGGCCTCGTCGCCGGTCGACGCGACGAGCCGGTCGGCGGCGTCCACGACCTGCTCCTCACCGATGACGCGGGCGGCCGGCTCCGGCTCGTCGCCGTCGGCGAGGGCGGCGTTCTTCACCTTGGCCAGCGTGTGGAACGAGTGCACGAGCGGCACGCCCCAGCGCTCCTTGGCCAGCCAGCCCACCTGGCCGGAGAGCCAGTAGTGCGAGTGGACGACGTCGTACCAGCCGGGCTCGCGCATCGCCTCGGCGCGCATCACGCCGGACGTGAACGCGCAGAGCTGGGCCGGGAGGTCGTTCTTGGCCAGGCCCTCGAACGGTCCCGCCGTGATGTGCCGCACGGTGATGCCGTCGGCGAGCGGGACGACCGGCGGCAGGCTTGACGAGGTGGTGCGGGTGAAGATGTCGACCTCGATGCCGAGCGCGGCGAGGCGGCGGGAGAGCTCGACCACGTAGACGTTCATGCCACCGGCGTCGCCGGTGCCCGGCTGGTCGAGGGGCGACGTGTGGACCGAGATCGTCGCCACGCGCCGCGGCAGGTCGCGCGGCCGGTCGCGGTGCCTCACGTGGTCGCCTCTCCCCGTCGTCTGGGCAGCATTGTGCTTCAGCGGCGGCAACACGCGCCGGGCGCGTTACCTTCCCGGCATGGACGACGCGAACGCCCCGCACGGCGACCTCGCGCCGCTCGCGTTCCTCCTCGGCACCTGGCGCGGCGAGGGCGTGGGCGGCTACCCGACGATGGAGGGGTTCCGCTACGGCGAGGAGGTGACGTTCCGGCACAACGGCAAGCCGTTCCTCGCGTACACACAGCGGACCTGGTCGCTGGACGACGGCCGGCCCCTGCACGCCGAGACCGGCTACTGGCGGCCGCAGCCGGACAACGGCGTCGAGGTGGTGCTCGCGCACCCGACCGGGATCGTGGAGATCTACTACGGGACGGTGGCGTTCAGCCGGATCGAGCTGGCCACCGACCTCGTCGCGCGGACGTCGTCGGCCAAGGAGGTGACGGCGTTGAAGCGGCTCTACGGGCTCGTGGACGGCACGCTCATGTACGCCGTCGACATGGCCGCCGTGGGCCAGCCGTTGCAGTCCCACCTGTCCGCGACGCTGGAGCGCGTGGCGGACTAGCCGCCGGCCGCGCGCGCGGCGCGGGCGCGCCGGCCGGCTGATTTCGCGACCCGGTCGCGTTCTCGTACATCCGCGTGCGGATGCCGCGACCGGGTCGCGAAATCGGGCGGGGGCCGGGGCGGAGCCGCGGGCCCGCCCGGGCGGTGAGCAGGGGGCGACGGCACGCGCGACGAACGGATCGGGATGCGCCGCCTGCCCCGCCTCCTGCCGCTCCTCGCCGCCGCCGTCACGCTGCTCGGCGTCGCCCAGTCCGGCGCCGCGCCCGCGCGCGGCACCCGGGCGACCGACGACTTCAACGCGAAGACGCCGCCGCAGACCCCGGGGCTGCCCGACCTCGACCGGCTCGACCCGGTGCGCTACTCGTACAAGGACGCGGTGCGCGAGTCGGTGCAGGTGACCGCGCGCAACGGCGTCGACCAGATCTGGGTCGACATCGTCCGGCCGAAGACGTCGGCCCGGGTGCCGACGATCATGATGGCGTCGCCGTACTTCAACACCCTCGGCCGCGGCTACAAGGGCGAGTGCAAGACGCCGACGCAGTCCCCGCCCGGCGGCCTCCCCGGCTCGCCCGGCGGCCCCGGCATCAGCGGCTGCGACAAGGCGCAGACGGCGTTCCCCGAGTGGTACGACGAGTACTTCGTGCCGCGCGGCTACGCGTTCGCCGCGATGGACCTGCGCGGCACCCGCAACTCGTCGGGCTGCCAGACGTACGGCGACCGCGACGAGGTGCTCGACGCCGTCGACGTGGTCGACTGGCTCGCCGAGCAGAAGTGGAGCAACGGCAAGGTCGGCATGACCGGCGGCTCGTACGACGGCACGATCGCGCTGGGCGCGGCGGCCGAGCAGCCGATCTCCGGCAAGCACAAGGACGCGCTCGCCGCGGTCATCCCGATCCGCGCGATCGACGCCTGGTACGACTACCACTTCATGAACGGCGTGCAGTCGTCGTCGCACCAGCTCACGCCGTCGCGCTTCACCGCGGTCATGGCCGCCACCGACATCCAGAACTCCGGCACCGAGGACACGCTCTACCCCGTGCACGTCGCCGAGCGGCGGGCCTGCGTCGCGAGCCTCGGGCTGGTGGCGGCGGGCGGCTACGCGCCGCCGTACCAGGACGCGGCGGCGCCGTTCTGGGCGGAGCGCGACTTCCGCAAGGACGCCGGCAAGGTGCGCGCGGCGATGTTCCTGATCCACGGCATCTTCGACTTCAACGTCAAGACGTCCAACGCCGGCAACATGTGGCTCTCGCTGCCCAAGCGGCTGCCCAAGAAGCTCTGGCTGATCAACGGCGACCACGTCGACCCGCGCTGCCCCACCGAGGAGACGTGCGCGGCGAGCGGCCACCAGATCCCGCACCCGTTCGCGGACCGGTTCATCGAGGCGAACCACCGCTGGTGGCTCCAGTACCTCAAGGGCAAGCAGGCCGGCGCGCTGACGAAGGGCTCGGTCGAGGTCCAGCAGGCGCGCGGCAACTGGGTCAGTGGCAACGCGTACCCGGCGTCGCGCCGCGACCTCGTGCTCTACCCGGCGAAGGACGGCGCGCTCGGCACCCGCGCGGTCGGCGAGGCGTCGACCGTGCAGTGGGCGGACAACCCGGCCGGCGCGGGGGCGCCGCGGTCGGTGTCGTTCACCACGGCCCCGTTCTCCCGGACGACGCGCATCTCCGGTCAGGTGCAGCTCGACCTGAAGTACTCCGCGCTCGGCCCGGACACGTCGATCGCGGTGCGCATCGACGACCTCGGGCCGGACGCCGAGGACGACCAGACGCCGGACGACACGCTGTGGGACGGCGACGACAAGGACGTGCTGACGGTGACGTACGCCTGGCTCCAGGCGCTCGTCCGCGACTCGGTGAAGCCGCGCGGGCCGTCGACGCCGGTGCCCGGCACGCCGTTGCAGCCGGACACCGCGGTGCTGTCGCGGTTCCCGTCGCTGTACACGGACTACGTCGTGCCGCGCGGCCACCGGCTGCGGTTCACGTTCTCCAACGCCACCGGCGGGTCGTTCGCGTCGAACACCGGCGGCGTCGTCACCCTGCACCTCGGCCCGAAGGCGAGCGCGATCCGGCTGCCCGTGGTTCCGTAGCCCAAAACCGGTACACCCGGAAATTCCCGTTCGGGCGTTTCCGGATTGGTCCGTTCGGGTGATGAACGCGAATCGGGGCTCGTGCCGAGAACCATGAGGTCGTCCCCTGAACCGGACAGAGCCCGAGGCACGAGTGACGCACCACCGGCACGACGTACCACCGAACCGCCGCGGCTTCGTCGACGCGCTCGCGAGCGACGAGCACGCCGCCGCCGCCGCGCTGCTCAGCGCCGTGCAGCGCGGGCGCTTCTCGCCGGAGGAGGCGCTGCTCCAGGTCGTCGCCCCGGCCGCCGCCGAGGTCGGCGAGCGGTGGGCGCGCCACGAGTGGGACGTGCCGACCGAGCACGCGGTGTCCCTCGCGATCGACAACGCCGTCGCCGCCGTCCTGCAGTCGCACGCGTCCACGCGCGAGCGCGGCCGCATCGTGGCGACGGTGCCGGAGGGCGAGGCGCACACGCTGCCGGCGCGGATCTTCTCGGCCGCGCTGGCGCTGCGCGGCTGGCGCGTCACGCTGCTCGTCCCGCCGGTCGCGCCGGCCGAGCTGACGGCGTACCTCGCGCGGACCGCGCCCGCGGCGTTGCTGCTGACCTGTACGACGCGCGCGTGCCTGCCGCAGGTGCCCGACACGGTGGCCGCCGCGCACGCGGCCGGCGTCCCTGTCGTGGCCGGCGGCGCGGCGTTCGGCACGTCGCCGCGCCGCGCGGCCGCGCTCGGGGCCGACGCGTGGGCGTCCTCACTGGACGGCGCGGAACACCTCCTCTCGACGCCGCGCCGGCCGCGACGCGGCGGGTGCCCGGGCGCGGCGCAGCCGTTCGCGGTGGTCGACGCGGTCGTGGTGCAGGCGTGGGCGGCGACGCTGCGCGGCGACGACGACCCGGTACGCGCGGAGTGGTTCGCCGGCTACGCGCCGCTCGTGCTGCGGTCGATGCGCGCGGCGCTGCTGACCGACGACGACGACGTGCTGGTCGAGGACCTGACCTGGCTGGCCGCCGCGACCGCGGCGCGGTTCAGGGACGACGACCTGGGGCCGCTGCTGGCGCCGTTGCGGCGCGTGCTGCCGGTCACCGAGGTGCGCGCGCACGGCCTGCTCGCGGCCGCCGCGCAACGCCTCGAGGAGATCCGCGACACCGGGCCGGCGCCGCGCCGCGCCCGGGTGCCGGGGCGGCCGTTCACCCGGACCCCGATCGGGCGCGTGCCGGCGTACGACGACCTGGCGTTCGTCGCGAGCGTGACGTGCGACGCCTCGATCGGGCTCGTCGTCGTGGGCGACGGCGACCGGATGGTCGTGAAGGGCGCGTACGGCGTCGACGCGCGCGACTACGACGACAACGGCGAGTGGGCGGTCGGGGCGTTCGTCGACGACGCGCGCGCGACGCCGGACCTGGCGCTGCACCCGGTCGTCGTGCGGCACGGCGTGGCGTTCCTCGGGCAGGCACCGATCCGCGACGCGGACGGCAACGTCACCGGCGCCGTCGTGGTGGCCGACGCCGAGCCGAAGGCGACCGGCTGGTCGCAACGGCAGGCGGTGCGCTCGCTCGCACGGCAGGTGGCGGCGCGGCCCGCCCTCGGCGTCGCGGCGATGCCGCTGGTGATCGTCGACGGCGACGAGCTCGGCGCGGTCCCGCCCGACGTGCGTGACCGGATCGGCCACGCCGCCGACGCGGACGACCTGCTGCGCACGTCGCAGGTGGCGAACCTGTTCCGGGTGTCGCCCCGGACGGTGAACAACTGGGTGGCGCAGGGCCGGCTCCCCGCGATCGCCACCGCCGGCGGGCACAAGCGCTACCGGCTCAGGGACGTCCTCGCGCTGTACCGCGAGCAGGCCTCGGCGGCCGAGGAGTCCTGAGTCCCGCGCGGGTTCGTCGTTTCCCGAAACGCAGCCTTTCCCACCTTCGTGCGCGAACTTCCGAAACGTCCGTTGTCGCTTTCCGGTGAAACCCGGTAGCGCCGCGTGGCCGATTCCGTGAACGGGCATCGCCGGGTCGACGAAGTGGACCCTACGGGAGGACGGACAATGGATCAGAGAGAAGCGCGGCGGCTCCCCGTCGCCGCGAGCCGCAGGGCGGCGGCCGGTGCCGCGGGCCTGGCGGTGGCGTTGTGCCTCGTGCCCACCGCCGCCGGCGCGGACGACACGGTGCCCTCGGCGCCGGCCGGCTCCGCCGAGGCGTCGGTGCTGACGGTCGGCGACCTCATCGCGATCTCGCGGACCGCGGCGGAGGCGTCGGGCAGCGGCGGCACGGCGAGCGCCGGCGTCGTCGTCGTGAACGGCCAGCCGGTGCTCGGCACCGGAGGCACGCAGCAGGGCGCCGGCCGGACCGGCGGGTCGTTGCTCGACACCGGCGAGACGCCGCTCGGCCGCGTGGTCGTGGCGCCGTGGCAGGCGGAGGTGTCGGAGAGCGGCGGCACCCACACGGCGCGCGGGCGCGCGGCCGCGCTGGAGGCGTACGTCGTCGACGAGGACACCGCCTCGGTCGTGCTGCTGGAGTCGACGTCGGAGGCCTCGCACACCGGCGGCACCAGCAACGGCTCGTCGTCCAGCGACGGCGCGCACGTACGGCTGCTCGGCGGCACGGTTGACGTCACGGTCCTGCACGCGGAGGCCTCGCGGGACGGCTCGGCGTCGTACCTGGTCAAGGTCAACGGCACCGAGATCGGCAGTGACGAGCAGCTCGGCGCGGTGTGCGAGGTGGCGGTGCCGAGCCTGGTGACCGTCGGCTGCGTCCGCGCGGACGGCGGCGACGCCGGCAACGGCACCACGGAGACGGCCGCGAGCACCGTGACCGCCGACGTTCCGCTGCCCCTCGACACCACGGTCACCGGCGTCTCCTCGTCGAGCGGACAGGCGACCCAGGTGAAGTCCGGCGGGTCGACGCGCGGCCCCGGCGGCGGCTCCGGCAACGCGTCCGGGAGCGGGTCCGGCGGCTCCGCGACGTCGGACGGCGCGGGCGCGCTGCCCATGACGGGCGCGCCTGCGGCGCGGCTCGGCGGGCTCGCGGCGTTCGCGCTGGCGGCCGGTGCCTGGCTGCAGGCGGCGACGCGGCGGCGGCGCGTGACGGCCTGACCCTCCGCACGCGCGGGACCCCCGGGGCGATGCCCTCCGGGGGTCCCGCTGTGTGCGGGACCGCGATGTGGTTGCCTAGCCGGGTGGACGTCGGCTTCGTCGGGCTCGGCGTCATGGGGCTGCCCATGACGCGCCATCTGGTCGAGGCGGGTCACCGCGTCACCGTCGCGTCCCGCTCGCCGGGACCGGTCGAGCGGGCGCTGGCGTTCGGCGCCGTGGACGGCGGGTCGGCGGCCGGCGTCGCGGCCGCGTCGGACGTCGTGGTGCTGTGCGTGCCGTCCTCGCCCGAGGTCGCGGCCGTGGTCGAGGGCCTGCTGCCCGCGTTGCGGCCCGGTGCGGTCGTCGTGGACTGCTCGACGATCGACCCCGACGCGGAACGCGCCCAGCACGCGCGCGTCGAGGAGGCCGGCGGCCGCTACCTCGACGCGCCGGTGTCCGGCGGCTCGGTCGGTGCCGAGAACGGCACGCTGACGCTGATGGTCGGCGGCGACCCGGCGGTGCTGGACGAGGTGCGGCCGGTGCTCGCGGCGTTCGCCCGGCTCGTCGTGCACGTCGGCGGCCCCGGCATGGGGCAGGTCGTGAAGCTCTGCAACAACCTCCTCTACGCCGCGCAGATGCAGGCCACGGCGGAGGCGTTCACGCTGGCGCACCGCTCGGGCGTGGACCTGCGGTCGCTGCTGGAGGTGCTGCTGCACTCGACCGGCGACTGCACGGCGGTGCGCACGCGGGTGCCGTTCGAGGGCGTGCTGCCCGACGCGCCGGCGTCGAACGGCTGGCGGCCCGGCTTCATGACCGACCTGATGGCGAAGGACCTGGACCTGGCGCTCGACTACGCCGCGCGGGTCGAGGTGGACCTCGCCTCCACCCGCGTCGCGCGGGCGGCGCTGCGCGAGGCGCAGGACGCGGGCTACGGGCGCGAGGACTTCTCCGCGGTCGGCAAGGTGGTCCGGTCGCGGTGACGTACCTCGCGATCGACGTCGGCGCCGCCGACGTGACCGCCGCGGTGTGGGCGGCGGACGGGCTCGTCGCGGTGGCGCGGTCGCCCCGCGGCACGTCGGCGCGGGACGTCTGGAACGCCGTCGAGTCGGCGGTCGCCGGCTGCGTCGCGGCGGGCGCGGACCCGGTCGAGGTGGAGGCGCTCGGCTGCTCGGGCACCCGGGGCTGGCTGCTGGTCTCGCGCGAGGGCGAGCCGTTGACGCCGGTGCTCGCGTCAGTGCCTGACACCCCGGGCGAGGGGTGGGTCGCGTCGGCGCGGGACTTCGTGGCGTCGCTGCTCACCGGGCGGCTCGCGACCGACCCGACGGTCGCGAGCGCGACCGGGTTCTTCGCGCCGGACGGCACGGCGGCCGACCCGCGCGCCGAGCGGCTGGCGCCGCAGCAGGGCTCGACCGACGTGCTCGGCGACCTGATGCTGCCGGCTGCGCGGCGGCTCGGGCTGCGGTCGCGGCTGCCGGTCGCGGTCGGCGCGACGAGCGAGGTGTGCGCGGTCGAGGGGTCGGGCGCGGTGGTGCCGCTGGTGACGTTCGGGTCGCCGGTGGTCGTGCACGTGCCGGTCGCGCCGCCCGCGCCGGAGCCGCCGCCGGGCGTCGCGCTGCGGGCCGGCGGCCGGTCGTACCAGGTGTACGAGGCACCGCTGCCCGGCATGGTCGACGCGCTGGAGGGGCTGGTGCTGCGGACCGGCCGCTCGCGCGAGTCGCTCGCCGCGTCGGCGGCGGTCGCGCGGCCCGGGGAGGACCCGGTGCGGGTGGCGTACGAGTCGGGCGCGTTCGCGGTGGCGCGGGTCGTGCGGGCGCTCGCGCCGGAGGCGGCGTTCCTCACCGCGCACGGCGCGGCGGACCGCGCGTGGCGCGCGGTGCTGCCGTCGGTGACCGGGCTGCCGGTCGTGCACCGGCGCTCGGCCGAGCTCACGACGCTGGGCCTGGCGATGCTCACCGCGACCGCGACCGGCGGGCACCTCGACCGCGAGGCGGCCAACCCGATCGCGTACGTCGACGAGCCCGACCTCGACCTGGCCGGGCGCTACGCCGCCACCACGTGACGGCGCGCCTGGGCGCGGGGGTGCGCGGGGCGTGGCCGCTCGACCCGGAGGCGGCGTTCCTCAACCACGGGTCGTTCGGCGCGACGCCGACCGCGGTGCTGGAGGAGCAGGCCCGCTGGCGGGCGCGGCTGGAGGAGCAGCCGGTCGACTTCCTGGCCCGCCGCTACTGGCCGCTCGTCGCGGCCGCGCGCGCGGAGGTGGCGGCGTTCCTCGGCGCGGACCCGGAGCGGCTGGTGTTCGTCCCGAACGCCACCACCGGCGCCGCCACCGTGCTCGCGTCGGTGGTGCGGCCCGGCGACCGCGCCGTCGTCACCGACCACGTCTACCCCGCCGTCGCGAACACGCTCGCCGCGCGCGGCGCGCAGGTGCACGTGGTGGCGTTCGACCCGGACGCGCCGGCGTCCGTCCTGCTCGACGCGGTGGACGAGCGTGCGCGGCTGGTCGTGGTCGACGCGGTGACGTCGGGGACGGCGGTGCGGATGCCGTTCGAGGAGGTCGTGCGCGGGTGCCGCGCGCGCGGCGTGCCGTGCCTGGTCGACGCCGCGCACGCGCCGGGCCTGCTGCCGGTGGACCTCACCGCGCTCGACCCGGACTGGTGGACCGGCAACCTGCACAAGTGGGTCTGCGCGCCGAAGGGCGCCGCCGTCCTCTACGCCCGCTCGCCGGTGCGGCCGCTCGTGCCGTCGCACGGGTGGGGGCTGGGGTTCCAGGCGGAGTTCGACTGGGCGGGGACGTTCGACCCGTCGGCGTGGCTGTCGGTGCCGGCCGCGCTGGCGTTCATGGACGACCTCGGGTGGGACGAGGTGCGGGCGCACGGCCGCGCGCTGGCCTGGGACGGCGCCGCGCTGACCGGGCTCGCCCGGCCCGTGCCGCGCGGGCGGCAGGCGTCGATGGTGCTGCTCGACCCCGGCGTGATGACGTACGACGAGGCGCTGGCGCTGCGCGACCGGCTGTGGGCCGAGGCGCGGGTCGAGGTCGGCGCGACGCCGTGGCGCGGGCGCGGCTGGCTGCGGGCGTCGGCGGCGCCGTACAACACCCTCGGCGACTTCGAACGCCTCGCCGCCGCGTTGCGGACGGTGCGCGGGTGAGCAGGCCGCGCCGGCCGCTCGGCGAGGAGACGCGCGGCACCACCCACCCGAACCGGCTGCGCCGCGTCGACCGCTGGCTGGTGGCGTTGCACGGCGCGCGGCTGCGCCGGGCCGCCGACCCCCTCGTCGTGGACCTCGGCTACGGGCGGCACCCGGTCACCACGCTGGAGCTCGCCGCCCGGCTCGCGGAGGCGCGGCCCGACGTCGAGGTGGTCGGCGTCGAGATCGTCCGCGAGCGCGTCGAGGCCGCGGCGCCGTACGCGCGGGAGCGGCTGTCGTTCGTGCACGGCGGATTCGACGTGCCGCTCGGCGGGCGGCGGCCCGTCGTGGTCCGCGCGATGAACGTCCTCCGCCAGTACGACGAGCCGTCCGCCCTCCACGCGTGGGACGTGCTGCGCGAGCGGCTCGACGACGACGGCGTGCTCGTCGAGGGCACGTGCGACGAGATCGGCCGGCGCGCGGTGTGGGTCGCGCTCGACAAGGACGGGCCGCGGACGGTGACGTTCGCGGCCCGCGTCGAGGAGCTGGAGCGGCCCTCCGACCTGGCCGAACGCCTGCCCAAGGCGCTCATCCACCGCAACGTCACCGGCGAGCGGGTGCACGCGTTCCTCGTCGCGTGGGACCGGGCGTGGCTGCGGGCGGGCGACGTCCCGGCCCGGCAGCGGTGGGCCGACGCGGCGGCCGCGCTCGGCGCGGACGGGTGGCGGGTGGCGCGCAACCCGGCGCGCTGGCGGCTCGGCGAGCTGACCGTGGCGTGGGCCGAGGTCGCGCCGCGCTGAGCCGCGGCGGCGCGCGCGACGTCGCGCGCGGCTGGGGCGGGGGCGTGGGCGGCTACGCGGTGCGGCGCCCTCCCCTCCGCGCGGTGGCGCGGGCGGCGCCGGCCGCGCCGGCCGAGGTGGCGCCCGGGCCGGCCGTGCCGGCCGCGGCGGCCGCGGCGGCCGCGGCGGCGGTGCCGCCGGCGACCTGGATCGCGGCCAGCTCGAACCCGGCGCCGCACAGCTCGCAGACGAGCTCGACGCAGTCCTCGGGGTGCTCCGTGCAGTCGAAGCGGACGTACGCCGTCTCGGCGGCGCAGCCGCGGCACCAGCGGGTCATGTCCATGCGGACCACTGTGCAACGGGGGTGTGACAAAAACCCGCAGGGCCGCCGTGGCGTGTCGGTAAGGGCGACCGCGGCCCGGCGGGCCGGGGCCGCGCCCGGCGGCCGCGATCACGGGCAGCCGCGCGTTCCTGGGCGCGCGGCCGCCCATGACCACCAAACCCCCTCAGGGTCCGGACGGCGCCCCCCAGCAACCGAGCCGGCGCCCCTGGGCGGGGACGCACGGACGGCGACCTTCTGGGAAGGGTCGCCGCCCGGGCCACACCCGCGCGGCCGCGGCGGGCTGGGCGCGCGGCCGCGTGCGGGCACCTGTCTTACGCGCCCGGACGGGGGGCCCCTACGACTTTTTCGGGGCCACGCAGGGACAGCGCCCCCGTACGGCGAAGCATCGGCCACCCGCGCTCCATCCGCCCACGGACCCGGGAGAGTCGTTGACGCTCACCGCCGCACCGGAGTCCCTGCCCGACGACGTCGCCGCCCGCTGGCCGCTCGTGCTGCCGCACGAGGAACGGCTCCGCCGGATCGCCGCCCGCCGCCTCGGCTGCAAGGACGAGGTGGACGACGTGGTGCAGGAGGCGATGCTGCGCGCGGTGACGTTCGAGCGCCTCGACCCGGCGTACGTCGGGCAGTTCCTGACGACGGTGACCGTGCGACTGTGCGCCGACGTGCAGCGGGACCGGGTGCGCCAGCTCCGCGTCGGCGTCCGCGACGCGCTGCGGACCGTCGACCCGGCCGACCCGACCGACACGCTGCTCGACCTGGCCGAGGCGCGCTGGCTCTACGACGAGTGCCTGAAGCTGTCGCCGCGCGAGTTCGCCGTGGTGTTCGCGCGGGCGAACGGCATGAGCGTCAAGGAGGCCGCGCTCACCCTCGGCGTCGGCACCAAGTCGGCCGAGGCGGCGCTGACCAAGGCCAGGCACCGGATGCGCCGCGCCGCGCAGAGCGCGAGCGTCGCCGTGCTCGGCCTGCTCCGCCGGGCCCGCTACGCCGGCACGCCCGCCGCGGTCGCGGCCGGCGTCACGGTCGTCACCGTCGCGGGCGTCGTGGGCGGCATCGTGCTGTCGTCCGACCCGCCGCGCCCGCAGGCCGCCGCGCCGGTCGCCGGCGGGCTCGTCCGCGACGGCGCGGCGCCGGTCGCGGCGGTGCCCGCGGCCGACCCGGTGGGTACCGTGCGGCAGGTCGTCCGCACGGTCGCGCCCCCGGTCGTGGTCCCGCCGAAGCCGCCCGCGGTCGTCACCCCGCCCGACAAGCCGGAGGTCGAGACGCCGCCGCTCGGCGACCCGAACCTGGCCGGCACCCGCGAGGGCGTCCGGGTGGAGCAGCAGTACGAGGAAGAATCCTTCGAAGAGTCCGTGCAGCGCTGCGTGCAGGAGATACTGAGCGTCGACCCGTTCTCGCCGCTCTGTGACCCTGAGGAGTAAGGAGCCGTCCGTGTCGCGCAACCCCCAGCGCGCCGTCCTCCTCGCCGTGGCCGCCGCCGTCGCGCTGCCCGCGCTCGCCCTGCCGGCGAGCGCGGCGGACCAGCAGGTCTGCGTGTGGGTCCCGGAGACCTACGCGAGCGGCCGCCCGTGGACGCCGGAGATCCCGCTCTGCGTCCCGGTGCCCTGACCGCTGGCTAGGCTCCCGTCCGTGGAGGCCGACGCGATCGTCGTGCACAACGGCAAGCGGGAGATGACGCTCAACGAGCTCGCCCGCAGCCAGCCCGGCATGGACCGGCTGATGGCGGAGATCGCCGAACGCGCCCGCCGGCTGTACTGGGCGGCGACGTACGGCAACTGGCCGGCCGCCGGCTACTTCTGCCGCACGCTGACGAAGTCGCTGCGGGACAGCGCGTTCAGCCGCCCGAAGTACGCCGAGGCGATGGAGGAGTTCCTCGAGGTCGACTACGCGCCGCTGCGGCAGGCCGTCAACGACGAGGACCCGGCGGCGTTCGCGGCGGCGTGGGAGCACCTCGTCGCGCGCGTGAACCACTGGCACGCGACGTTCGGCAAGGGGTACCTCGTCTACCGCACGCCGGACACGCCGCCGCCGGACCTCGACCTCAGGCCGGCAGGACCGCCTCGATAGCCGACCGCAGCGCCGGGTCCTCCGGCAGCACCTGCGGGCGGAACCGGCCGACGACCTCGCCCTGGGGCGAGACGAGGAACTTCTCGAAGTTCCAGATGACGTCGTCGCCGCGGTCGTCGCCGGCGGGGAAGCGCGTCAGCTCCGCGTAGACCGGGTGCCGGTCGGGGCCGTTGACGTCGGTCTTCGCCATCATCGGGAACGTCACGCCGTACGTCGTCGAGCAGAACTCCTGGATCTCCTCGGCGGTGCCCGGCTCCTGCCCCTTGAACTGGTTGCACGGGAACCCGACGACGGAGAACCCGCGCGGCGCGTACTCCTCGTGCAGCGCCTCGAGGCCGGCGTACTGCGGCGTGAGGCCGCACCGGGACGCGACGTTGACGACCAGCAGCGCCTTGCCGGCGAAGTCGTTCATGGAGACGGTCTCGCCGGAGAGCGTCTCGGCCTTGTGCTCGAAAATCGACATGGCCCGATTGTGACGGTTGGGTGGGAACCATGCCGACCCTGGACCTCGTACGCGCCGCCGCCGCCCGCATCGCGCCGTACGTGCACCGCACGCCCTGCCTCTCCGCGACGTCGCTGGGCGACCTCGCCGGCGTGTCGCTGACGGTCAAGGCGGAGCTGTTCCAGAAGACCGGCTCGTTCAAGGTCCGCGGCTGCTTCAACGCCGTGCTGTCGATGCCGCCGGAACGGCGGTCGGCCGGGCTGGTCACGATGTCGGCGGGCAACCACGCGGCCGGCCTCGCGTACGCCGCCCGCGCGCTCGGCACCACGGCCGTGGTCGTCATGCCGGCACACGCGAACCCCGGGAAGATCGCCGCGGTCGAGGCGTACGGCGGCGAGGTGGTGCTGACCGACGGCGCGCTGGTGGACACGCTGCACCGCGTCCAGGAGGAGACCGGGCGCACGCTGGTGCACCCGTTCGACGACCCCGCGATCATCGCGGGCAACGGCACCGTCGGGCTGGAGATCGCGGAGGACGTGGGGGCGTTCGACACGCTCGTCGTGCAGATCGGCGGCGGCGGCCTCGCCTCCGGCTGCGCCGCCGTGCTGAAGGCGTTGCGGCCGGGGGTCACGGTGGTCGGCGTCGAGCCGGAGGGCGCGGACGCGATGACCCGGGCGCTGGCGGCCGGCGAGCCGGTGCCGATGGTGCCGTCGAGCGTCGCGGACGGGCTGTGCGCGCCGTTCGCCGGGACGCACACGCTGGCCGCGGTGCGGTCGTTCGTCGACCGGGTGGTCACCGTGCCGGACGAGGCGATCGTGGAGGCGATGCGGCGCACGATCGAACGCACCAAGCTCGCGGTGGAGCCGGCCGCGGCGGCCGGGGTGGCGGCGTTGCTGACCGGCGCGGCGGGCGTCGAGCGCGGCTCGTCGGTCGTGGTCGTGGCGACCGGCGGCAACATGGACGGGGCGACGTACGCGAGGCTGCTCGCATGAACTACGAGGAGCACCTAATCGCGCTGCGCCGCGAGTCGGCCGCGCTCGCCGAGGCGGCCGCGACCTGCCTCGCGTCGGACGTGGCGTCGTGTCCCGGCTGGACCGTCGAACGCCTGCTCGGCCACGTCGGCGACGGGTTCCGCAGGGTCGCGCGGATCGTGCGGGACCACGCCGACGCGGAGGTCGACCTCGGCGGCGTGCCCGCGCCCGGCGACGACGTCGTCGCGTGGTACGAGGAGTCGGCGGCCGAGCTGGTGGACGCGTTCGCGAACGAGCCCCCGGAGACGCCGGTCTGGAACTGGTCGGGCGAGCCCGGCGACGTCGCGTGGTGGGCGCGCCGGATGGCGCACGAGGTCGCGGTGCACCGCTGGGACGTGACGCCCGCGCCGGTCGAGGCGGCGGCCGCGGCGGACGGGGTGGACGAGGCGCTCACGCTGTTCCTGCCGTACTCGCTCGCGCGGCGGCCGGTGGACGGCCTCGCGGGGACGTTCGCGGTGCGCTGCGACGACACCGGCGACGCGTGGTTCGGCACGCTGCGGCCGGACTCGGTGTCGCTCGTCCGGGGCGTGCCCGCGGGGGTCCCGGAGGCGTCGCTGCACGGCCCGGCCAGCGACCTGCTGCTCGCGCTGTGGGGCCGGCCGGTGCCGGTCGAGGCGGCGGGCGACCCGCGGATCGTGGCGGTGCTGACGGCGTAGCCCGAGCGGGCTAACGCGCGCCGCGCGGGCGGGCTGAACCGTCCGGGCTCGCTCCAACGGGTGTCCGGACGGCCTGCGCGCGGCGCCGATCCTGGAGGCATGAACGACTGCGCGCACCTCCGCGAGCTCGACGCGTGGTTCTCCCTCGCGCTGGACGTGCTGGCCGGGACGCCGGACGTACGGCGTGACGTGCTGCTGCTGCTCGGCGCCGCCGGGACGCCCGCCGAGGTCGCCGCGGTGACCGCGGCCGACGTGGAGGAGGTGGGCGGGCACCTGTTCGTGTACCCGCCGAACGCGGGCGGGCGGTCGTTGCCGCTCACCGCGGGCTTCGCCGAGGTGACCGGGCTGGTGGCGGGGTCGTGGCCGGAGTCGCGGCCGGACGTCGCGGCGGCCGAGGCGGAGATCGTGTCGGCGGTGGCCGCGGTCGACGCGGCGCTGGCGCGGCTCACCGGCGTCGCGCGCGAGGGCGGGCCGGAACGGCTCCGTGCGTTGCGGATGCACGCCTGGCGGCACGAGCTCGGCGACCACGCCGGCGTGCTCGCCCGCTGCTACGGCCGCGCGCTGACCGAGCTCCTCGCGTCGAGCGGGACGTGCCCGGCGACCCGGCGCGAGAACGAGGTCGCGGTGCTGGTGCCGGCGCCGCGTCCGGCGGGGTCGCCGGCGGGGCCGGCCGCCGGGTCGGCGGCGCCGGCGGGGTCGCGGGTGGCCTAGGGGCGGGAGCGTTCCTGCGCCGGCTCGGCGGGACCCGCCTGCTCGGGCACGTCCGGCTCCGGCGCGAGGCCGAGGTCGGGCAGCGTCACGTCGGGCAGCGCGTCCAGCAGCCCCCGGATGCCGCGGCGCGTGACGGCCGTCCCGGACACCCGGATCGACGCCAGCGACGGGTGCCGCGCGAGCGTGGCGAGGCCGGCGTCGGTGAGCGCGGTCCCGGTGAGGTCGAGGTCGGTGAGGTGCGGCAGGTCGAGCAGCACCGGCGCGACCTCGTCGCCCAGCGTCGTCCGGGCGAGGTCGAGGCGGGTGAGGTGCGGGAGCCCGCCCAGCGCCGCCAGCGCCGCCGCCGGGACGGCGGTGCCGTCGAGCACGAGCTCGCGCAGGTTGCGCAGCGCGGCGAGCGACTCCGGCGCGCCCTCGCCGACGTCCGTGTCGTCGAGCCAGAGCGACTCCAGCGTCTGCACCGGCTCGAGCCACGGCAGCGCGCGGTCGTCCACGGCCGTCCCCGACAGTCGCACCTTGACGAGCGCGCGCGCCCGGGACAGCGGCACGACGGCCTGGCTGGACGTCTCCGTGCCGGACAGGTCCAGCAGCCGGAGCCCGTCCAGACGGCCGAGGGCGGCGGTGACGGTGGCGTCGACGGTGAGGCCGTTGAGGAACACCTCGCGGAGGTTCGCCACGTCGCCCAGCGCGGCGAGCGCCTCGGGGCGGACGGCGGCGTACGCGAGCGCCACCCAGCGCAGCCGCGGCAACGTGGCCAGCGCGCGCAGCGACTCCTCGCTCACCGCCGTCGCGGCCAGGTCGAGCATCTCCAGGCGCGGCAGCCGGGCCAGGTGGGCGACGCCGTGCTCGACGTGCGAGTGGTCGAGGTCGAGGCGGCGCAGCAGCGGGAAGTCCAGGCTCGCCAGCGCGTCGTCGCCGGCCCGCGCGCCGCCGAGGCGCAGCTCGGTGAGGTTGACGAGCGGGCGCAGCGCCGCGACGTCGTCGTCGGCCGCGCCGCTGCCGTCGAGGTCGAGCTCGGACAGCCAGGCGAAGCGGGCCAGCCGCCGCGCGTCGCCGTCCCGCAACGCCACGCCGGCCGCGAGCCGTACGAACGGCTCCACCGGCAGCGCGTCGAGGAACCCGAGACCGCCCGCGGCCCGCCGCCGGTCCGCCACGAACGCCACCCGCGCGTCCGCCGCCACCGCGACGTCGCCCTGCGCGCGGCCGAGCGCGCGCCACCGGCCGGCCGCGTCGTCCCAGCGGTGCACGTCGCCGACGGGGCGTTCGGCCGGGAACGGCAGCACGATGCGCTCGACCAACTGACCCACCCCTCCGCGACTCCCTCGATTCTCGGGTGCCGGGGCGGGTCCCGGAGGCGTTTTCGGTCAGGTCGCGGCGCCGGCCAGCCGGTCCGCGAGGTCGGCGTGCCCGGCCTCCCGGGCGAGGTCCGCCGCCGAGCGCCCGTCGTCGGTGCGCGCCGCCGCGTCGGCGCCCGCGGCGAGCAGCAGGTCGACCGCCGCCGCGTCGCCGTTCTGCGCGACCGCGTGCAGCGGCACGAACCCGCCCTCCTGCCGGGCGTTCACGTCCGCGCCCGCCCCGGCCAGCAGCCGGACCACCTCGGTGTCGCCGCTCGCCGCCGCGCTGTGCAGCGGGCGGACCCGCATCGGGTTCTCCGCCACCGTCTCCAGCGCCGCGCCGCGGGCCAGCAACGTTCGCACCGCCTCGGCGTGCCCGAAGAACGACGCCAGGTGCAGCGGCGTGAACCCGTCCGCCGCGACGGCGCCGGCCAGCGCCGCGTCGCCGTCGAGCAGCTCGCCGAGCCGCGCCGCGTCGCCGACCGCCGCCGCCTCGAACACGTCCGCCGGCGCGCGCCGCGCGAGGATGGCGTCCCGCGCGGCCGCGTCGCCGCGGTACACCGCCGCCATCAGGTCAGAGACACCGTCCATGGGCGACACCGTAACGCCGCCGCCCGCGCGGGCGATCTAGAGTCGAACCGCCGGACGACCGTGGAGGTGGCCCATGCGCCGGGTGCTCGTGACCAGTACCGCCCTGACCCTGCTGCTCACCGCGTGCGGCGGCGGCGACGACGGCGGGGGCAAGGCCGCGCCGAGCGGCGGCGCGACGAGCGGCGGCGCGACCAGCGCCGCCGCGCCCGTCGCGCTGACCGGGACCGTCAACGACCACGGCACGAAGGACGTGAGTGCCGAGACGAAGACGGAGATGGAGCTCGACGACTTCTACTTCGGGCCGACGTACGTGCGCGTGAAGCCGGGCACGACGTTGACGCTGGAGCTGGAGAACGAGGGCGACGCGCCGCACACGTTCACCGTCGACGGGCTCGCCGACGTGACCGTGCAGCCAGGCCAGAAGGGCGAGGCCAAGATCGCGCTGCCGGCCAGCGGGGCGGTGCGGTTCTACTGCAAGTTCCACGCGGCGCAGGGCATGCAGGGCGCGTTCTACTCGCAGCCCGGCGACACCGTCGCGCCCGCGGGCGCGCCGTCCGGGTCGGGCAGCGGCGACGGCGGCGCGTACAACCAGTAGGACGGGACCCCCCGCACGACGGAGGCCCGGACCGCCGGGCCCGGGCCTCCGCAGGGAGCAGCAGGGGAACTACCCGAGCTCGACGACCTGCTCGCCGCGCGCGGCCTTGACCGGCTCGAGGACGAGCGTGCGGTTGCCGACCGCCGCCTGGGCGAACGTCTCCTCGACCGCCTCGCTCGTGTAGAACTCCGCCCACAGCTTGATCGTGTGAACGTTGTCCTCGGTGCCCTGGTACGTCGAGCCGACGTTCAGCGCGAGCCACTGGAAGCTGTTCGCGTTGCGGGTGTTGAGGTAGGTCTTCACGAAGTCGGAGTCGTCGTCGCCGTCGGCGGTGAAGTTGACCTCCTGGCGGTGCAGGCGGTCGCAGAACACCACGCGGCCCGCGTCGGTGTCCTCCTGGGCCACCGGGACCGCCTTGCCGTCGATCTCGACCCACATGCGGACGGTGCCCTGGGCCTCGGCGATCTCCTCGCCGGTCGTCTTGACCTGGGTGATGATCGAGCACTCGGCGGACGCGTTGATGATCAGGTCGGTCGGGTTGTTGATCTTCACGGTCTCGGTCAGGAGCACGACCTTGTTGTTCGCGCCGACGACCTCGAGCTCGGAGCCGGACGCGGCGACCTTGTTCGCGGGGATGCCCGCCGCGAACGTCCCCTGCGCGAGGTAGCCGCCCGCCAGCACGAACGCGATGGCGCCTGCGGCGGCTGCCTTGGACCGGGACAGCGTCATAACGGGGTTCCTCCATGGTGGACGGGGCCGCCCCCCGGGTGGGCACGGCCTGAGCCGCGCCGCCCCTTCCCATCCCGGAACCCGGCCAAACCGGACAGACAGCAAAAATCTCGGCCACGCCAGGTTTAGCCGCGACCAGGCCGCATTCGGTTCACGGAGCGTGACCGGAGGGTGGCGCAACGCCTACATGGCCGGTGGCGTGGCCCCCGGCGACGCGTTGAACCGCTCCGCCTCCTCGGGCGACAGCCCGCCCGAGCAGGGCGCGCCGCCCTCGCCGCCCTGGTCGCCGCCGGCGTACTCATTCACGAACTCCGCGAGCCGCGGGTCGTCGACCGCGTCGACCTGGAGCTGGTAGCCCCAGGTGGACGCCACGACGAGCGACGGCAGGCCCTCGTACGGCGAGATCAGCACGTACGCCGGCTTGAGGCCCTGCAGCCGCCGGATCACGTTGCGCTGGTCCTCCGACAGCGTCGGCCGGTACGTGATCCAGACCGCGCCGTGCTCCATCGAGTGGACGGCGTTGACGTCCGGCACCGGCTCGTCGTAGACGCCGCAGTCGAGCCAGGCCGGGCTGTGCGCGCCGCCGACCGGCGGCTTCTCCGGGTACGAGTACGGGCCGTCGTGGCTGTGCGACAGGCCCTGGAACACCCGCACCCCGTCGATGTCCGGGGGCGGCAGTTCGTCCGAGCCGTCCTTCTTCGTGCAGCCGGGCAGCAGGGCGAGCGCGACGACGACGGCGAGGGCACGTCTCATGCGCCGAGCCTAGGCGTTGCGCAACGCCTTCGCGCCCACCGTCACGCCGCCCAGGACCAGCGCCGCACCGGCCAGGCCGTCAACCGCGCGCAGCGTGCGGTCGCCGACCCGGCGGCGCAGCAGCCGCATCGCCGCGACGAGCACGAGGTGCCAGGCGAGCGAGCCCAGCCCGACGCCGAGCACGAGCAGCGCCGCGCCCGCGGCGGTCCGGGACGCGGCGTTGGCCGCCCCCGCGGCGCCGAAGACGGCGGCCCAGGAGGCGACGGTGAGCGGGTTCGAGGCGGTGGCGACGAGGCCGGTGCGCAGCGCCGCCCACGGCGTCACGGTCTCCTCCGGGGTCTCCGCGCCGAGCCGCACGCGCCACGCGGTGCGCAGCGTCCGCACGCCGAGCAGCACCAGCACGAGCCCGCCCGCGACGCCGAGGACGATCCGCAACGACGCCACGGCGAGCAGCGGTGCCACGCCCGCCGCGCCGAGCGCGGCGTAGCAGAGGTCGACGACCGCCGCGCCGAGCCCGATCGCCAGGCCGCTCGCCACGCCGGCCCGCAACGTCGTCCGCGCGCACAGCAGCCAGATCGGCCCGACCTGCGCGCCGACGACGAAGCCGAGGGCCAGCCCGGTCCACAGCGCGCTCCACATGCCGGCGAGACTCCCGCGCGGCGCCGCGCGCGGGCCAGCCAATTACGCCAGGAACTCCCCGACGAGTGACCGCAGCTCGCGCCGGTGCGCCCACAGCCCGCCCGGCGTGCCGAACACGTGCAGCCGCGCGCCCGGCAGCGCCTCGGCCAGCTCGCGGGCGAGGCGCGCCGGGTGCACCTCGTCGCCCTCCTGGCCGACGACGAGGCAGCGCGCGGTGACCGGCGCGAGTGCCGCGCGGGACGCGACCGGCGCGGACGACACCAGGCAGCGGACCAGCCCGGCGACGCCGGGCCCGGACAGCGTCGCGGCGCGCGCGCGGACGTACGCCACCACCTCCGGCGAGGAGCGCAGCGGCGCCGGCAGCTCGGCGGCGAGCAGCTCCTCGACGGCCGCGACGTCGCCGGAGTCGATGCGCGCCGCGAGCCGGCCCAGCCGCGTCGTCGCCACGTCCGACCGCGCGGTGTCGAGGATCGCGGGCAGGAAGAACACGCAGTGCGTGAACCGGTCCGGCGCCGCGGCGAGCACGCCGAGCATCGCGGCCGCGCCCATCGAGACACCGACCGCGCGGGTGGCTCCGTACGCGCCCGCCACGGCCCGCAGGTCGCCGGCCAGCGCGGCGTACGACCAGTCGCCGTCGGCGGGCACGCCCGACCCGCCGTGACCGCGCACGTCGTAGAACACCCTGGTCCCGCCGACCCCCGACGCGAGCGTCCGCGTCTCGGGGATCGTGCCGCCGAGACCGGCCGCGAACACCGTCACCGGGTCGCCGGAGCCGTACGCCTCGGCGTGCAGCGGGACGCCCCCCGCGCCCGGAATGTGGCCATGCGGCCGTTCGTGGTCCACGATGCGCGTAGGCAACCACATCCGGGAGGGAACCGCCGTGCTCTGGATCGTGCTCGGGGTAGTCGTGCTGCTCGTCCTGATCTTCGTCGTCCTCTACAACAAGCTCGTCCGGCTGCGTAACCGGGTGGACGAGGCGTGGGCGCAGATCGACGTGCAGCTCCGGCGGCGCTACGACCTCATCCCGAACCTCGTCGAGACCGTCAAGGGCTACGCCGCGCACGAGCGCGCGACGCTCGAAGGCGTCACCGCGGCGCGCAACGCCGCGCAGGCGCTGAGCGCGCAGGGTGCCAGCCCGGCGGCGATCGGCCAGGCCGAGGGCGCGCTGACCAACGCGCTGCGCGGGCTGCTCGCCGTCGCCGAGGCGTACCCGGACCTCAAGGCGAACCAGAACTTCGCCGCGCTCCAGGAGGAGCTGACGACGACCGAGAACAAGATCGCGTTCGCCCGCCAGCACTACAACGACACCGTGCGGCAGAACAACACCGCGATCGAGACGATCCCGACCTCGCTCGTGGCGCCGATGGCGAACGTCCCCCGCCGCGACTACTTCGAGCTGGACCCGACGGACCCGTCGCGGAACCCCGTCCAGGTGCAGTTCTAAGAGAGGCACCGCGTGTACGACGCGATCGCCCGCAACCGCAGGCGTTCGTGGTTCCTGGTCACCACCGCGTTCGTGCTGCTGCTGCTCGTCGCCGAGGCGTTCAACCTCTACATCGGCGGCGGGCCGGCGGGCCTCGTGGTGGCGCTGGTGATCGCGAGCGTCGGCACCGTCTCGTCGTACTACTTCTCCGACAAGCTCGCGCTGTCCATCGCCGGCGCGCGCGAGGTGACGCCGGAGCAGGCGCCGCAGCTCCACAACGTGGTCGAGGAGATGGCGATCGCGGCCGGGCTGCCGAAGCCGCGCGTGATGGTCGTGCGCGACCCGGCGCCGAACGCGTTCGCCACCGGACGTGACCCGGACCACGCGGTCGTCGCGGTGACGACCGGGCTGCTCGAACGCCTCGACCGCGAGCAGCTCCAGGGCGTGATCGGCCACGAGGTGGCGCACGTGCTCAACCGCGACACCCGCGTCACGACGCTCGTCGTCGCGGTGTGCGGCGCGATCGTCGTGCTCTGCGACCTGTTCTGGCGGTTCTCGTTCTTCGGCGGCCGCTCCCGGCGGCGCAGCGACAGCGAGGGCGGCGGCCTCGAGATGCTGCTGCTGGTGCTCGGCGTCGTCGCGCTCGTCCTCGCGCCGCTCGGGGCCGCGCTGATCCAGGCCGCCGTGTCGCGCCAGCGCGAGGCGCTCGCCGATGCGTCCGCGGTCGCGCTGACCCGCAACCCGACCGGGCTGCGGCGGGCGCTGGAGACGTTGCTCCAGGACTCGACGGTGGTGTCGCACACGTCGCACGCGATGGCCCACCTCTGGATCGAGAGCCCGCTCGAGCGCGAGGCCAAGGGCTCGTGGCTCAACGGCATGTTCGACACCCACCCGCCGCTGACCGAGCGCATCGCGCTGCTGCGCACGCTCGAGGCGGCGGGCCCGGCCGCGCCGGCGCCGCGGGCGTAGCCGGTGGCGTTGCGTCCCCCTCCGGTCGAGCAGCTCCGGCCGGGCCTGTGGTCGGTGCCGGTCCTGATCCCCGACAACCCGCTCGGCTTCACGCTGGTCTACCTGTTCGAGACCGCGTCCGGCCCGGTGCTCGTGGACACCGGCTGGGACGACCCGCAGGCGTGGGAGGCGTTGCGCGCTGGCATCGCCGAGACCGGCCACGACGTCGCGGACGTCTACGGCGTGCTCGTGACGCACGTCCACCCCGACCACCACGGCCTGTCCGGCAAGGTGCGCGACGCGTCCGGTGCGTGGCTCGCGATGCACCCCGAGGACGCCTGGGTCGTCTCGCGGTGGCGGGACACCGCCGAGACGTGGCTGCTGGAGACCGCCGCCGTGATGCTGTCGGCCGGCGCTCCGGAGGAGGTGCTCGGCGCGCTGCCGGACTTCACCGGCATCGCGCCGCACCGCC
The DNA here is from genome assembly GCA_036382875.1 of Mycobacteriales bacterium. Taxonomy (GTDB): domain Bacteria; phylum Actinomycetota; class Actinomycetes; order BP-191; family BP-191; genus BP-191. Next base: position 162,855 of record DASVPJ010000044.1, on the reverse strand, counting down.
GGGAGCTGCCGGCGCTGCCGACGCGGCTGTTCGCGGACGGCGACTGGGTCGACGTGCCGGGGTGGGAGGTCCGCGCGATCTGGACCCCCGGCCACTCGCCCGGCCACACCTGCTTCGCGGTGGACGGGCTGTTGCTGGCCGGCGACCACGTGATGCCGCGGATCAGCCCGCACATCGGGCTCTACGACGAGGAGACCAGCGCCGACCCGCTCGGCGACTACCTCGCGTCGCTGGCGAAGGTGCGTGCCGAGCCGGTTGACGAGGTGCTGCCGGCGCACGTCGGCCGGTTCACCGCGATGGCCGAGCGGGTCGACGAGCTGTCCGCGCACCACGAGGAACGGCTCGCCGGTCTGGTCGCGTCGTTGCGCGGCGGCCCGTTGACGACGTGGGACATCGCCGCGTCGATGCCGTGGAACCGCGCGTGGGACGACATCGCGCCGTTCATGAAGCGGGTGGCGCTCGGCGAGGCCCTGGCGCACCTGCGGCACCTGGAGACGCGGGGCCTGGTCGAACGCGTGCCGGGCGCGTGGCCGGCGTCCTACCGGCTGGTCACGACCGCTGGCTGAGCCGGTGCGCGAGCTCGCGGCGGGCGTTGAGGTACTTCGTCCGGCGGGCGAGGAGGCGGTCGCGCCAGGACGACATCGCCGCGCGCTGCTCGAGCAGCTCCTCGCGGCGGCGGCGGCGTTCCGCCAGCTCCTCCGTGCTCATGTCCGAACTGCTGCCCCGAGGGGGTGAGTCCTACGCGTGACAGTCGCCTTACGCCGCGCGCGCGGTGAGGGCGGCGACCGCGGTGGCACGGTCGAACGCGGCCCGGCCCAGCTCGGTCGCGCTGACCGTGGCCAGCAGGGCGAACGTCGCCTCGTCGCCGAGCTCGTCGAGCAGCGGGGCGAGGTAGTCGGCGGCCTTGATCGCGAGCAGCAACGCGGAGTCGCCGGAGCGGCGGTCGCGGGCGACCTCGGAGAGGCGTTCGTGCAGCAGGTGCTCGAGGGCGAGCACCTCGTGGCGGGACAGCGTGGCGCGCTCCGTGTCGCGAAGCACGATCGCGGTGAGCATCGCGGAGTCCTTCCTTCTGCTGGGCCCCCTGCCTAACGAGCCCGGTCCGCGAGGGTCACGGCGTCCTCGTCGCGCACCGCCTCGCGGGCCGGCCGCCGCTCGCGGCGGACCGACACCGTGCGGCCGACGACGCGCACCTCGTAGGCCGGCTGCGGCGCGGTCGCCGGGCCGCGTACGACCGAGCCGTCGGTGAGGTCGAACGTCGAGCCGTGCCACGGGCAGGTGACGCAGTCCTCCTGGACGTGGCCCTCCTCCAGCGGTCCGCCGAGGTGCGAGCAGGTGGCCGCGATCGCGCGGACCGTCGAGCCGATCCGGTACAGCAGCACGTCCGCCTCGCCGACCCGGCGGCGGACCGGCACCCGCATCGGCAGGTCGCGCAGCAGGCAGACCTCGGTCCACTCGCCGACCTGCGTCTCGTCGGCCGTGCGGTCGACGCCGACGGCGTTGCGGTACGCGAGGTGCCCGCCGAGGTAGCCGCCGGCGCCCATCAGCGCGGCACCGGCGTAGCCGAGCGCGCGGCCCGTCGCGTGGCGGCCGCGGCGGCGGGCCAGCCAGGAGGCGGCGTAGAGGACCGTGGCGGTGCCGTTGGCGACCGCGTGCACCGCGCCGACCCGGCGCGGCCGCTCGGTCGTGCCGAGCGCCGTCCAGTCGGTGGCGCCGGTGATCGCCGTCGGGACCGCGGCGAGCAGGCCCGCGCCGACGAGCGCCTGGCTCGGGCCGGCCGCGCGGTCGCCCGCGGTGACGTCGAGCAGCAACGCGCTCGCCCACGCGCCGATCGGCACGTCGGTGAGCGCCGGGTGCAGCGGGTGGCCGAGCCAGGTGCCGTGCAGCGCGTCGCGCGCGCGGCCGTTCCCCGGCAGCGCCCGGCGCCAGAACGCGTCCAGCGCACGGACCAGCGGGTCGAGCCGCTCGGACCGTTCCAGCCTGTCCACCTGGTAACGCAGCCTCATGGGGTGGTGGGTGCCCGCGCGGCGGCTGGTCACACGTGGGGGGCGCCCCCGCCCGCCGGGCGGCGCAGCGGGGGGTGGGCGCGGCGTGGGTGGCGCGGCGCGGCGCGGCGTGTCGGGCGGGCGCGGCGCCGGAGGCGCCGCCGCCGGGCCGCCGCCGGGCCGCCGCCGGGCCGGCCCGTTCTGTGCAGCCGGCACGGCCCCCTCCCCGCGTGGTGATCTTCACAGAACGGATGGCGACACAGCACCCGCCGGCACCGGGCGGGCGACCCGCGTTCGGCCGCGCGGCCCAGAGTGCAGCGCGGCGCCGGAGGCGCCGGCGTGGGCCGGCCCGTTCTGTGCAGCCGGCACGGCCCCCTCCCCGCGTGGCGATTTTCAGAACGGGGAGGGCGTCAGCCGATCGCCTCACCCGGCAGCGGGAACCACCGCAGGTGCTCGAAGTCGGCCGAGAGGCCCTCCGGGACCGGGCAGTCGCGTCGTTCGGCCGCCGCCGCGTCGAGGATGCGGCGCGCCTCGGCGAGGTAGCCGGCCAGCGCCGACTCCGGCTCCGTCCGGTGGCGCTTCGGGTACGAGAACCGCCCGCCCTCGTACGACACGTCGTGCAGCGACAGCGGCGGCTCGACCGCGCCGCCGCGGTGCCGCCACTCGCCGGTGTGCGGCTCGAACGCGTAGTGCGGCAGCAGCTTCCACCCCTCGCTCGCGATGAGGTGGACGGCGTCGAGCACGTACTCGAAGACCGTGTCGGTGATGAAGTAGTTGAAGTTGACCCGCACCCAGCCGGGCTTGATGCCCTCGCAGCCGCGGGTGATCTCGCGCTCGAACTCGTGCGAGCGGTCGAGGTCGATGCCGAGCAGCCGGTGCCCGTACGGCCCGGCGCACGAGCAGCCGCCGCGCGCCTGGATGCCGAACAGGTCGTTCAGCACGGCGACGACGAAGTTGTGGTGCAGGTAGCGCCCGCCGCCGTGCCGGACGACGAACGACACGATCGACAGCCGCTCGGCGTCGAGGTTGCCGAGGATCTCGATGTTCGGGTTGGTCCGCCACGACTCGACGGCGCGGCGGATGAACGACTCCTCGGCCTCGCGGATGCACTCGACGCCGACCGCCTGCTTGAGCTGGAAGACGAGGCCGGCCCGGATGGAGTCCACGATCGCCGGCGTGCCGCCCTCCTCGCGCAGCTCGACGTCGTCCAGGTACCGGTGCTCCAGCGGGTTGACGTACGACACGGTGCCGCCGCCGGGCACGGTCGGCACCCGGTTGGTGAACAGCGACCGCCGCGCCACCAGCACGCCCGGGGTGCCGGGGCCGCCGATGAACTTGTGCGGCGACAGGAAGATCGCGTCGAGGTCGTGCGCGGCCAGGTCCACGTCGACGTACGGCCCGGCGGCGGCGTAGTCCCAGAACGACAGCGCGCCGTGCTCGTGCAGCAGGTCGGCGACGGCGGCCGTGTCGGTGACGATGCCGGTGACGTTCGACGCGGCGGAGAACGACCCGATCTTCAACGGCCGCCCGGCGTGCTCGGCCAGCCGCTCGCGCAGGTCGTCCAGGTCGACGTGGCCGTCGCGGGTCTCGCGGATGACGACGACGTCGGCGATGGACTCGCGCCAGGGCAGCTCGTTCGAGTGGTGCTCGAACGGCCCGATGAACACCACCGGCCGCTCCTCGCGCGGGATCGCGTCGCGGAGGGCGTAGCGGTCGTCCAGCGCGGCGGGGATGCGCAGGCCGAGCACGTGCACCAGCTTGTCGATCGCGGCGGTCGAGCCGGCGCCGCAGAACAGCACGGCGTACGTCTCGCGCGGCGCGCCGACGGCGTCGGCGATGATCGCCCGCGCCTCCTCGCGGAACCGCGTGGTCTGCCGCCCGGTGCCGGAGGTCTCGGTGTGCGTGTTGGCGTAGCGCGGCAGCACCTCGCTGCGGATGAAGTCCTCGACGAACGCGAGCGACCGCCCGCTCGCGGTGTAGTCCGCGTACGTCACGCGGCGCGGCCCGTACGGGCCGTCCATGACCTCGTCGTCGCCGATGACGGCGGCGCGGATCTCGTCGAGGAGGGACAACTCAGTCCTCGTCGTCCAGCCGGAAGCCGACCTTCATGGTCACCTGGAAGTGCGCCGGCACGCCGTCCACCACCTGCCCGCGGATCTCCGCGACCTCGAACCAGTCGACGTTGCGCAGCGTGCGCGAGGCGCGGGCGAGGCCGTTGCGGATCGCCTGGTCGACGCCGTCCGGCGACGTGCCGACGATCTCGACCTTCTTGTACGTGCGGTCGGCCATGGGCCAGGCTCCCTCGACGTGACGACGTTGCGGCTGCCCCCGACCGTACTGCCCGACGGCGACGACCGGGACGTGTGGATCGCGGACGGCGCGTTCACGACGTCGCCGGTCGACGGCGCCGAGCCGCTGCCCGGCCGCTACGCGCTGCCCGGGCTGGTCGACGCGCACGCGCACCTGACGATCGACATGAGCGGCACCGGCCTCGATGCCGGCAGCGACGCGCTCGTCGCGGCGAACCTGCGCGCGCAGCGCGACGCCGGCGTGCTGCTCCTGCGCGACGTCGGGCGGGTGCGCGACGAGCCGCTGCGGCCCGGCGACGACGACCCGGAGGTCGCGCAGGCGGGGCGCTTCCTCGGCCCGGAGAACGGCTGGGTCGAGGGGCTGCACGTCGCGACGCCGCCCGACCGCGTGCTGGACGCGGTCCGCGCGCAGGTCGCCTCCGGCGTGCGGTGGGTCAAGGTCGTCGGCGACTGGAAGCACGGCGGCGAGATCCGGCTCAACTACGAGCCCGCGCTGCTGCGCGACGTGGCCGACCTGGCGCACGCGAACGGCGTCCGGCTCGCGGTGCACGCGCTCGGCGCCGACGCGTGCCGCGCCGCCGTGGAGTGCGGCGCCGACACCGTGGAGCACGGCTTCACGCTGGACGACGACCTGCTGCGCGCCATGGCCGCGCGCGGCGCGGCGTGGACGCCGACGCTGTCCGCCGCCACGTCCCCGCCGCCGCCGGACGCGCCGGCCGAGTCGCGCCGCCGGCAGACCGCGTGGCTCGACAACCTGCGCGCCACGCTGCCGCGCGCGGCGGCGCACGGCGTGCGGGTGCTGGCCGGCACCGACACGGTGCCGCACGGGTCGATCGCCGGCGAGGTGGCCTTGCTGGTGGAGTTCGGGCTCGACCCGGTCGCCGCGCTGCGCGCCGCGACGACGTCCGCGCGGGAGTTCCTGGGCGCGCCGGGCATCGAGGACGGGGCGCCGGCCGACGTGGTGACGTACGACGCCGACCCGCGCGACGACCCGGAGGTGCTGCGCTCGCCCGCCGCGGTCGTGCGCCGCGGCGTCCGGGTCCGCTAGTCGCGGACCTTCCAGACGATCCGCGCGGCGGCGAAGCCGAGGATCAGCGCGAGCAGCGGCAGCACGACCTTGCGCAGGATCCACGTCGCGAGCGTCCCGGCGAGGAACACCGCCAGCGCCACGACGACGAACGCCGCCACGGCGGGCAGCAGCCGGCCCTTCTCGGCGGGCGCGGCCGCGTCGTCGTCACCCATGGATGCCCCTCCCTACTCGCCCGGCGGCACGATCTCGTCGATCGCCGCCAGGTCCTCGGCGGAAGGCTCCCACACGCCGGCGTCGGCGTTGGCGTGCACCTGCTCCGGCTTCGTCGCGCCGGCGATGACCGACGCCACCGCGGGCTGCGCGGCGAGGCCGCCGATGGCGAGGTGCAGCAACGTCACCCCGCGCGACTCGGCGAGCTTCTCCAGCGCCTCGACGCGGTCGTACGTCCGCTCGGTGAGGAGCTGCTCGGCGCGGCTCGTGTTGCCGCCGAGCCGGGAGCCCTCGGGCAGCGGCTCGCCGCGCCGGTACTTGCCGGTGAGGACGCCGTTGGCGAGCGGGAAGTACGGGAGCTGGCCGACGCCGTAGTGCTCGCAGGCCGGGATGACCTCGGCCTCGGCGCCGCGTTCGAGCAGCGAGTAGTGGTTCTGCGCGGACACGAAGCGGGTGCGCCCGTCGGCGCGCGCCGTCCAGTCGGCGTCGGCGATCTGCCAGCCGGTGAAGTTGCTCGACCCGGCGTAGCGGACGAGCCCCTCCTTCACCAGCTCGTCCAGCGCGGCGATCGTCTCCTCGATCGGGGTGACGCCGTCCGGCTCGTGGTACTGGTACAGGTCGATCCAGTCCGTGCGCAGCCGGCGCAACGAGTCGCGCACGGCCTTGCGCACGTAGCGCCGCGAGCCGCGCGCCTCGGGGCCCGCGCCGGGCATCTCCATGCCGAACTTCGTCGCGAGGACGACCTGGTCGCGGCGGCTGCCGAGCACCTCGCCGATCAGCTCCTCGCTGCCGCCCCCGCCGCCGTAGATGTCGGCGGTGTCGAACAGCGTGACGCCGCGCTCGATCGCCGCGTCGATCACGGCCCTGGCGTTCTCGTCGGACGTGCGGGAGCGGAAGTTGTTGCAGCCGAGACCCACGACGCTGACGGTGAGGCCGGAGTCGCCGAGCTGGCGGTAACGCATGTCGGTCATCCGCCGACCGTAGCGAACCCGCGGCGCCGACCGCGGCTCTCAGTCGCGACGGTAGTGCTCAGCGAGCGACCGTTGCGCCTCGGAGGGGAGCGCAACGGCGCCGCCGAGCGCGGCCGCTCCCCAGATCGCGTGGGCCCCGCGCTCGACCACGAGCGCGACGTGCACCGCGTCCGCCGGCGAGCGCCCGACCGTGACCAGGCCGTGCGACGCGAGCAGCACCGCGCCGCGGTCGGCCAGGTGCCGCACCGCCTCCGCCGCCAGCGCGGCCGACCCGCTCGGCGCGTACTCCGCGCACGGCACGTCGCCGCCGACGTAGAGCGCGAACTCGTCGACCGCCGCCGGGACCGGCCGCCGCGCGCAGGCGAACATCGTCGCGTGCACCGGGTGCGCGTGGACCACGCCGCGGACCTCGGGGAACGCCGCGTACGCCGCGAGGTGCAGCGCGCGCTCGCTGCTCGGCGGGCGGTCCCCCTCCAGCACCTCGCCGTCCGGCGAGAGCACGACGAGGTCGCCGGCGGTCATCGTCCGGTAGTCGAGCGCGGCCGGCGTGATGACGACGGCGCCGTCGGCGCGCCGGCCGGAGACGTTGCCCGCGGTGCCGGCGGTGAGGCCCAGCGCGAGCAGCTCGCGCGCGGCGGCGAGCACCTCGTCCCGCACGTTTCGCCTCCGGACGCGCGACAGCCCCCGGCGGGGTCGCCGGGGGCTGCCTACGGTAGTTGCTAGCCGATCTTCTCGGCGGCGTTGTCGACGGCCTTGGCGGTCGCCTTCACGGCCTTGGTGGCCGACGTGGTCGCGGCCTTCGCCTGCGACTTCGCGACCTTGATCTGCGCCTCGGCCTGCTGCGTCGCGGACGAGCGGCGGATCGAGCCCACGAGCTTCTGGCCGCGCTCGACCAGATCGCCGTACGCCTCGGTCACCTTGCCCGGCAGCGTGACGACGAGGGACGTCGCCTGCGTGCGGACGGTGCCCGGGAGCTCCTTGATGTTCTCGACGGCGAGGTCGCCGACGCCGGCGAGGGCGTAGAACGGCTTGCGCGCCTCGGTCTTGAGCGGCATTGCTTCTCCTTGGTGTGGGGAACGTGCGCGAACGGTGTGACGGCGGGAGGAGGGGTCGAGCCGGGTGAGGGCTGCGTAACGCGAGTCACCCTCCCCCCACCGGTCTAGGGGGTGGCCTGCCCGGAGGCCTCGGCCGGGGCGGCCGCCTTCTTGCGCGGCTTCGCGGGCTTCGCCGCCTTCTTGGCCGGCTCCGCCGAGAGCGGCCGCGGGACGACGCGGTCGTCCTGCTCGTCGGGCGGGCGCTGGCTCTCGTTCTCCTTGCGGAACGAGTCGTAGATCTCGAGCAGCACCTGCTTCTGCCGCTCGGTGATCCACTCGTCGCGCAGGATCGCGCCCGGCACGTCCGTGTCGGCGTCCCGCTCCTCGAGGATGCCGGCCTGGACGTACAGCGCCTCCGCCGAGATGCGCAGCGCCTTCGCGATCTGCTGGAGGATCTCGGCGCTCGGCTTGCGGAGACCGCGCTCGATCTGGCTGAGGTACGGGTTGCTGACCCCGGCCAGCCGGGCGAGCTGGCGAAGGGAGATCGACGACGACTGCCGCTGCTCGCGGATGTAGTCGCCGAGGTTCCGGATCGCCATGCCACGCACTGTACGACGCAGTGCTAGCAATTGCAAGCGCCTGTGCTAGCGGGCCGGGCTACCGGCCGAGGACCGCCCGCACCTCACCGACCGGCTCGCCGCCGCCGAGCACCACCGGCGGGTCGATCGCGACGGCCACGCCGAGCGCGCGCAGCGCCGCCACCATCACCGGCTGCCGCGGCCGCGCGGCGCCGTCCTCGACCTTGAGCGCGACCGCCGTGCCGTCCGGCAGCGCGGCGGCGTAGACGCCCTCGGCGCCGTCCTTCGCGACCAGGCCGGGCACCGCCTCGACCAGCCGCGTGACGTCGCGGCCGGTGCCGCCGACCAGGAACGGCTGCCTCCGGATCGCGTCCGCGACCACGCGTTCGGCGCCGCCGCCGGCCGCCGCGATCGTCGCGAACGCCCGCGCCACCCCGGTCAGCGACACGGCGAGGACCGGCGCCCCGCAGCCGTCCACCGCCGCCGGCGCGGCGTCCTCCCGGGTGAGCTCGGCGACCACCGCGCGCAGGTGGACCTGCAGCGGGTGGTCGAACGCGAGGTACGTCTCCAGCGGCCAGCCGCGCGCCACGCAGGCGGCGAGGAACGACGCGTGCTTGCCCGAGCAGTTGTGCTGCACCCGCGCCTTCGCCGGCGCGGCGCGGGCCGCCTCGGGGTCGAGCGGCAGGTCCGGCGGCGTGCGCAGCGCGTCCTCCGTCAGCCCCGCGCGGGCGAGCACGTCGCGCACCACCGCGAGGTGCTCGGGCTCGCCGGAGTGGCTCGCCGTGGCGAGCGCGACGTGCCGGTCGTCGAGGCCGAACCGTTCCACGACGCCCAGCCGCAGGACGCCGGTCGCCTGCATCGGCTTGTTGCACGAGCGCGGGAACATCGGCGCGGTCACGTCACCGAGCGCGAACGCCACGGTGCCGTCCGGGCGCAGCGCGACGAGGGAGCCGCGGTGGCGGCTCTCGACGACGCCGTTGCGGACGACCTCGGCGAGGACCGGCGGCTCGGTCAACCCGCCGCCAGCCCCGCGGTGCCCCCGCGGAGCTGCGCGCACATGCGCACGAACGCGTCCACGACCTCGGGGTCGAACTGCGTGCCGCCGCAGCGTTCGATCTCCGACACCGCGTCGTCGAACGGCAGCGCGCGGCGGTACGGCCGGTCCGACGTCATCGCGTCGAACGTGTCGCACACCGAGAAGATCCGCGCGCCCAGCGGGATGTCCTCGGCGGCGAGCCCGTCCGGGTAGCCGCGGCCGTCCCACCGCTCGTGGTGGCAGCGGATGACGTCCACCGCGCCGGCCAGGAACTTGATCGGGGCGACGATCTGCACGCCGATGAGCGGGTGCGTCTTCATCACCTCGTACTCCTCGTCGGTCAGCGGCCCCGGCTTGCAGAGGATCGACTCGGGGATGCCGACCTTGCCGACGTCGTGCAGCAGGAAGCCGTACGTCAGCTCCGGGCTGACCTCGGTGTCCGGCATCACGACGCGGGCGAGGGCGCGCGCGTAGTCGTGGGTGCGTTCGAGGTGCTCGCGGGTCGAGGAGTCCTTCGCCTCGACGATGAACGCGAGCGTCCGCACGGTGGCGAGGTAACTCTCCTGCAGCGCGTCGAGCGCGTCCTCCAGCTCGCGGGCGCGGGCGCGTTCGGCCTGGTACATCTCGTTGACGTCGCGGGCGAGGACGAGGAGCTGCTCCTTCGCCTGGGCGAGCGCGGCGGCGTCGTCGGGGTTCACGCCGCGCCCTCGACGACCTTGAACAGGTCGCGCGCGCTGAACGGCTTCACCAGGTACGCCGACGCGCCGGCCGCCGCCGCGACCCGGCGGGACTCGTCGTCCGCCTTGGCGGTGAGCATCACGATCGTCGGCGGCGCCGGCTCGGCGGTGAGCCGCCGGCAGACCTCGAAGCCGTCGAGCCCCGGCATCATCACGTCGAGCAGCACGAGGTCCGGGCGGACGTCGGCCGCCTTCGCCAGGGCGTCCTCGCCGCTGGACGCGGAGTGCACCTCGACGTCCTCCAGCTCCAGCATCGCCGTGACGACCTCGCGCGTGATCGCCTCGTCGTCCACGACGAGCACGACGCGGCGCGAGCCGTTCATCAGGCCGGTGGGCTCCCCGTCAGGAGGTCGGACACGTCCGCCTCGCCGTCGCGGTAGCGGCGGGTGATCTCCGACGAGCAGGCGTCGAGCACCGCGAAGATGCGCCGCCGCTTGTCGGACAGGCTCACCTCCTCGCGCTCGAACGTCTCGAGCGCCGACCGCAGCTCGTCGTCCGTCCGGGCCGACACGTCGGAGAGGTCCACGTCGGCGACGAGCGCCTCGACGTAGCGGCGGTGCTCGTCGGCCCGCGACGGCTCGGTGGTCGAGTGCCGGCCGAGGCCGCGGGGGGCGTTGCGCGGGTGCACCTCGCCGAGGATCTGCGGCAGGTCGGCGAGCAGCGAGCCGCTGCCGGAGCCGCCGCGGCGGCCGATCTCGGCGCGCAGGATGTCGATGCGGCCCTGGACCAGCCGGCGGAGGTACGAGACGTCCGCCTCCTCCTGCTCGGCGTCGTCGCGCTTGGCGCGCAGGTCCGCCATCGGGATCGACTCGATCCCCGCGAGGTAGTCGTCGCGCAGGACGCGGTCGATCCGCCGGTTGCCTCCGGTCGTCTCCGCCACGACGTACGCCTCCATTCCTACGCTCCGACGCCCAGCAGCGTCCGTGCCTCCCGGGGCGACAACGGCGGGCGTTGCGCCAGGTTCGCCAGCGTAGCGGCTCGTTCCACGAGCTGGCGGTTGTCCGCGACCGGCTGCCCCTTGGCGAACGTCAGCGTGTCCTCCATGCCGACCCGCAGGTGCCCGCCGTGCGCGAGGGCCGCGAGCATCACCGGGATGGCCGTGCGGCCGACCCCCGTCGCGCTGAACGTCGCCCCGTCCGGCAGCATCGCCACGCACGCCGCGAGCATCGCGGCGGTGCCGGGCATCCCGCCGGGCACGCCCATCACCAGGTCGACGTGCACGTGGCCGCCGGGCGGCGGGCCGTGCCTGGCGACGAGGCGCTCGACCGTCGCCAGGTGGCCCGGCTCGAAGCACTCGAACTCCGGCACCACGCCGCGTTCCTGCATCCGCGTGTAGAGCGCCTCGACGAACGCCGGCCGGTTGAGGAACACGTCGTCGCCGAAGTTCACCGTGCCGCACGTCAGGCTCGCGGCGTCGGGCCCCGCGTCGACCACCGCGAGGCGGGCCTCCTCGGGGTCGGTGACCGCGCCGCCGGTGGAGAGCTGGACGACGAGGTCGGTCGTGTCGCGCAGCGCCTGGACCGCGTCGCGCAGCGCGCCCTGGTCGAGGCTGCTGCCGCCGGCCGCGTCGCGGAGGTGCACGTGGATCACGGCGGCGCCGGCGGCCTCGCACTCCTTGGCGGTGGCGACCAGCTCGTCGAGCGTGACCGGGAGGCCGGGGGCCTTCTCCTTCGGCGTCTCCGCCCCCGTGGGGGCGACGGAGATCAGCGTGCCGGTCATGGGGCAGATCGTTCCACTACCGGCGGGCGAGCGGGAGGTTACCCGCAGAACCGCCGGACGTACGGGTACGGGTTGACCGGCGTGCCGCCGCCGGGGTGCACCTCGAAGTGCACGTGCGGCGCGCCGCCGGCTGCGTTGCCGGTGTCGCCGACCCGCGCGATCAGCTCGCCCGCGGAGACCCGCTGGCCCTGGTGCGCGACGTAGGACGACATGTGCGCGTAGAAGTACTCGTTGCCGTCGTTGCCGCGCAGGTAGACCTGCTTGCCGCCGTTGCTGCTCCAGGACATGCGCGTGATGACGCCGTCGGTGACGGCGTACGACGGCGAGCCCATCGGCGCGAAGACGTCGGTGCCCTTGTGCCGGCGGCCGCCCGAGCGCGGCGCGCCCCACGTGTCGCGGTAGGCGTGGTTGGGGCCGACGAGGCAGGCGTAGCGACCGTTCAGCCGCGCGGCGCGGGCCGGCGCGCTGCTGCGGCTGGGCCGCGCGCGGGTGGCGCGGGCCTCGTCGCGGGCCAGCCGGTCGAGCAGCGCGCGGAGCGCGCGCACGTCGGCGCCCAGGTCGCGCTGCACGCGGTCGAGCTCGCGGCGCAGCGCGTCGAGCTCCAGGCGCTGCGCCTTGAGGCGGCGGCGCAGGGCGGCACCGTTGCGGAGCAGCTCCTGGTCGGAGCGGGTCGAGGCGGTGTAGAGGCTGAGCCGGTCGACCACGGCGCCGGGGTCGTTCGAGGTGATCATGACGACGACCGGGTCGCCGCCGATGCCGCCCTGGAACGCCGCGCGGGCGCGGGCGGCGTAGCGGGCCCGGATCCCGGCCATCTCGCGCTCCGTCGCGGCGAGGCGGCGGTCGAGCGCGGTCACCCGGTCGGTCAGGGTGCCCTCGCGGGCCTCCGCGTCCTGCACGCGCTGCGCGAGCGCGGACAGCCGCGCGCGGGCCTGCGCCTCCGGGTCGGCGGCGGCCGTTCCGGGCAGCGTGCCCAGCGCGAGCGCGCACGCGAGCAGCACGGCGGCACGGCGGACGAACACGCGCAGAACACCCCCAACGGGACGCGGGCGGGAACCCGGAGACGGTACCAGCGCCCCCGCGTGGACGGTCAACGCCCGGAGGGCGCACGATGGCACGAATCGTTGCGCCATCTGGCTCAATGATCGCGCCTCCGCTGCCGATGCCATCTCCAGCAGCGAGGGCGGCTGCGCAGGGGACTGTCGGGAGGCGCGGTGCTGAAGGGCGACTTGGGCGCCACGCCGCTGTCCGACGTGCTCACCGCGCTCGCCGCCGACGCCGTGACCGGCTGCCTGCACATCGACGACGACGCCGGGGACGAGGCGCTCGTCTACTTCAAGGACGGCCGCGTCTACGCCGCGCAGGTGCCCGGGCGGCGCCCGCAGCTCGGCGCGCGGCTCATCTCCTCCGGCGCGCTCGCCCCCGAGGCGCTCGCCGAGGCCCTCGACGCGCAGGAGAACGAGCTCCAGGGCTGGCGGCTCGGCGAGCTGCTGGTCCACCTGGGGTACGTCGAGCGGCCGGTCGTGGAGGCGTTCACCCTCGAACAGCTCCGCGAGTCGCTCTTCGACCTCTCCCGCTGGACCGCCGGCCGGTTCCGCTTCCGCAAGAACGAGAAGACCCGCGGCGACGTCGCCGCGCAGGTCACCGTCGCCGAACTGCTCGAGGAGGTGGCCCGGCGGCGCGCGCAGTGGGAGCTGATGTCCGGCGTCGTCCACGGGCCGACCGCCGTTCCGGTGCTGTCCGCCGGCGGGCTCGCGGCCGCCGAGATGACCCTCGACCAGGACCAGTGGGCGCTGCTGTGCAAGGTCGACGGCGAGCGGACGATCGCGCAGCTCGCGCGCGACTGCGGCTTCACGACGTTCGAGGCCGGCCAGATCGTCTACTCGCTCGTCGGGGCGGGGCTGCTCGACGTCGAGGAGACGGTCGAGGCGTTCGTCGAGCCGGAGCCGGAGCCGGACCTGAGGTCGTCGGTGTCGGCGATCGCGTCGGTGCTGGGGGGGCTGGGGGCGGAGCCGGCTGCTGAGGTCGCTGCTGAGGCCGCTCCGGAGGTGGCGGACGAGGCGCCGGAGGTGGCGCGCTTCAGCGAGGCGTTCGCCGCGCCGGCGGAGGACGTGCCGAGCGAGCTCGCGCGGCTGCTGGGTGGGGCGCCGGTCGAGGAGCCCGAGGCGGTCGCGCCGGTCGCGGAGCCCGTCGCGGAGCCCGTCGAGGAGCCCGTCGAGGAGCCCGCGCTCACCGAGGACCTCTCGAACGAGCTCGCGTCGCTCACCGCCGCGCTGGCCGACCTGCCGTCGTTGAGCCTGCCGCCGGAGCCGGAGTTCCCGACGATGCCGGAGGAGCCGGTGGCGCCGCCGGAGCCCGCCGTCGCGGAGGCCGTTCCGGAAGCCGTTCCGGAGCCGGTGGTCGAGGAGCCCGTCGCGGAGGTCGCCGAGGCCGCCGAGGCCGCGCCCACCGGCGACGAGGACCCGTTCGGGGACTCGTTGGCGCGGGTGTCGGAGGCGTTGAGCGCGTTGCTGGGCGACGCGCTGCCGGCCGTCGCGATGCCGGAGCCGCCGAGGGCGCAGGAGCCGACGCCCGAGGAGATCGAGGCGGCCCGCCAGGAGGCGGAACGCCTCGAACGCAGCCGCGCCGCCGCCGCCCGCGAGCTCGCCGAGGCGCACGCGCTGGCCGAGGCCGCGCGGGCGCAGAAGAGCGGGCTGCGGTTCGGGCGGCGCCGCCAGACCGACGACGAGGCCGCGCGGGCCGCGACCGAGGAGGCCGCCCGCGCGGAGGCGGAGCGGGCCGAGGCCGAACGCCTCGCCGAGGAGGCCCGCCGCGAATCCGAGCGCCTCGCCGCCGAGGAGGACGCCCGCCGCGAGGCCGACGAGGCCGCCCGCCAGGAGGCCGAACGCGCCGAGGCCGAGCGCGCCGCCGAGGAGGCGCGGCTCGAAGCCGAACGCGCCGCCGATGCCGACCGCGCCGCGCGTGAGGAGGCCGCCGCGCGCGAGGAGGCCGAACGCGCCGAGGCCGAACGCGCCGAGGCCGAGCGCCTCGCCGAGGAGGCGCGGCTCGAAGCCGAGCGCCTCGAAGCCGAGCGCCTCGAAGCCGAGCGGCTCGAAGCCGAGCGGCTCGCCGCCGAGGAGGTCGTCCGCGCCGAGCTCGCCGCGATGACCGAGCCGGTGGAGACGTTCGAGGTCGCGTCCCTGCTCCGCGACATCAACGACGCCGACACGGTCGAGACGATCGAGGAGTACGTCCCCGCCGACGACCCGGACGAGGACCACGCCGGCGAGCCGCCGGTGCCGGCGGCGAACGGCAACCGGGCCGGCCTCTCCGAGACCGCCGCGCTGCTGCGCGAGCTGACCTCGCTCGGCCTGGACGACGAGCCGGAGGCCGCCGCGCCGGCGCGCGCCGCCGCCTCGGCCGCCACGAAGCCGGCGCCCAAGGAGCAGCCGAAGAAGCGCAAGGGCCTGTTCGGCCGCGGCTGACCGGCGGCGCCGCTACGCCAGCGGCAACGTCCGCGCGACCAGCTCCGCCATCACCTCGCGCGCGCCGCCGCCGATCGGTCCCAGCCGCGCGTCCCGCAGCGCGCGTTCCGACGCGTCGTCGCCGAGCGCCTCGTACCGCGCGAGCGCGGTCTCGACGTCGAGGTCGCAGGCGAGCCACTTCGCCGCGCTCACCTGCCGCACGGTGTCCTCGCCCGCCAGGTGCCGGGCCAGCGCGTCGTACGTCAGCGCCCGCACCGCGGCGAGCCGCCGGACCAGCGCCGCGGGCGGCGAGGGGACCAGGGAGAGGTTCGCGGCGGCCGCGGAGACCGACGCCACGGCGAGCGCGAGGCGTTCCCACTGGAACGACTTCATGATCTGCACGAAGCCCTCGCCCGGCTCCCCCAGCAGCGCGTCGTCCGGCACCTCGACGGAGTCGAACGACAGCGCGCCCGTCTGCGACGTACGCCACCCCAGCGTCGCGATCCGCGACGCCGAGAACCCGGGTGCCGACGCCGGCACGACGAACAGCGAGATGCCCGCGTGCCCCGGCTCGTCGGAGACCCGCGCCGCGACGAGCAGCCAGTCGGCGCGCGAGCCGTTGGTGCAGAACACCTTCGCGCCGTCGAGCACCCAGCCGCCGGACACCCGGCGGGCCCGCGTCGTCAGCGCCGCGACGTCCGACCCAGCGGCGGGCTCGGTCACCGCGAGCCCCGCGACGGCCGCGCCGGACACGCACGGCCGCAGCCACCGCTCCTTCTGCGCGTCGGTGCCGAAGCGGAAGACGTACAACGGCGCCAGGTCCTTCGTGGCGCCCAGCCCGGCGGCGACGCCGCCCGACCCGCAGCGGGCCAGCTCCTCCGACACGACGACGTCGGCGAGCAGGTCCGGCCCCGACCCGCCCCACTCGGGCCCGTACTTCCAGCCGAGCAGCCCGGCCGCGCCCGCCGACTCGTACACCGATCGGGGGAACTCGCGGGCGGCCTCCCACGCCGCGGCGTGCGGCCGCAGCTCGGCCTCGACCCACGCGCGGACCGCGGCCCGCACCGGCGCGTGCGCCGGCGTGAACGGCGGCGCCGACGGGTCGGGGTCGAGGTTCAGACGCCCAGCTCCCTGCGCAGCTTCTCGACGTGCCCGGTCGCCTTGACGCCGTACATCGCGCGCTCGATCCGGCCGTCCTCGCCGACCACGAAGGTCGAGCGGATGACGCCCGTCACCTCCTTGCCGTAGAGCTGCTTCCTGCCGTACGCGCCGTACGCCGTCAGCACCTCGCGCGACGGGTCGGACAGCAGCGGGAACGTCAGCCCCTCGACCTCGCGGAACTTCGCGAGCTTCTCCGGCTTGTCCGGGCTGATGCCGAGCACCTCGTAGCCCGCGCCGGCGAAGTCGGCGAGCGAGTCGCGGAAGCCGCAGGCCTGCTTGGTGCAGCCCGGCGTCAGCGCGGCGGGGTAGAAGTAGACGACGACCTTCCGGCCGCGCAGCGAGGAGAGCGAGACGACGTTGCCGTCCACATCGGGGAGCGAGAAGTCGGGAGCCGGGTCGCCCGGCGCGAGCCGTTCGGTCACGCGTCGGAGACTAGCGAGCGGGTACGGCGCCCGTGTGAACCGCCCCGCGCTGCTCGCCGTCGCGCTGGCGACGGCGTGCACGTCGTCGTCGCCCGGCGCCGCGCCGACGACGCCGGCCCCGACCGTGACGACCGCCGCACCGACGACGAGCGCGCCCGCGACCCCGGCCGCGTCGCCGACGGTCAGCCCGCTGCCGTCGTCGTTCGGGGGCACGGACGTCGCGTGGCCCACCTCGCGCGAGTCCACCCCCGCCCCGCCCGCGCTCGGCGCGGTCGTCACGATGCGCGTCGCGCGGACCCGCGACGGCCGCACGCTGGCCGCCGGCCTGACGCTGCCCCGCATCGGCGGGAGCGCCGCGGCGCCGACCGTCCTGACGCCGTGCGGGCACACCGTGACCCTCCGCGCGGACGACCTCCGCGTCATCCCCCCGGGGAAGGCCGGGCCGCTGCCGAAGCGCCCGGCCGACGTGCTGGTGCTCGTCGACCCCGGCCACGGCGGGCCGTACCAGCTCGGGGCGCTCGCCCCGAACGGCGACCGCGAGAAGGACCGCAACCTCCAGATCAGCCTGGAGGTGCGCCGCCTGCTCCAGGGCCGCGTCGGCACCGTCGTGCTCACCCGGGAGCGCGACTTCGAGGCGACGCTGGAGTTCCGCACCGCGCTGGCCGACGCGCTGAACGCCGACGCCGCGGTCTCGGTACACCTCAACTCCTCGCCGGACGGGCCGCGGCGCACGCCGGGGACGGAGACGTTCGGCTCGACCGCGGACGGCGTGGGGCGGCGGTTCGCCGGGCTGATGTACGAGCACCTGCGCCGGTACACGCAGACGCTGCCGGGGCCGTTCGTCGGCGACCGCGACGCGGGCGCGAAGTACCGCGTCGGCCGGGACGGCCGCGACTACTACGGCCTGCTGCGCCGCTCGCACCGGCCGTTCGTCATCGCCGAGTCGCTCTACATCTCGCACGCGCCCGAGGCGGCGCTGGTCGCGCGGCCGGAGGTGCGGACCGGCCTGGCGCGGGCGATCGCGGACGCGCTGGTGGCGTTCACCACGACCCGCGCTCCGGGGTCGGGGTGGGTGCGGCCGTACCCGCGGCCGGCCGACCCGAGCACCCGGGACGGCCACGTCTGCACGGACCCGGCACGGTAGCCACGCGGCAGGGGAACGCCGCGCCCGCGCCGAATCGGTAGGGACGACGAGTCCGAGGGGGGCTCGTGCTGCCCCGACCACGAGGGACCCGTGATGCGCCGCAACGTCCTCCCGCCCGTCCTCACGGCCGCGCTCGTCGCGACCGGCCTCGCGCTGGTCACGTCCGCGCCGTCGGAGGCCGCGCCGGTCAAGCTGTACTTCCACTCGGCGGCCGGCGGGTACCTCATGGACTTCGCCGCCGACCCGCAGGGCCCGGTCGACGACTCCGCCCCGGACGGCGCGACGCTCGACGCCAAGGCGCCGACCGGCACCACCGACGCCGAGGCGCGCGGCGGCAGCCCGCTGCTCATGCCGGGCTCGCCGGTCTTCCCGACGTTCACGCTGCCGTTCACCGGCGACGTGACGTCGGTGTGCCTGGACGTGTGGGTCAAGTCGACGATGTACGTGCCGGCGTTCGACCTCGCCGTGGTGGCGCGGTTCAACACGCCCGACGACATCTTCGACCTGGGCGAGGCGGCGGTCACCGACTACACGAACGGCGACCTCGTCCGCATCACCGCCGAGGTGAAGCCGGTGGACGTCGCGAAGTACACGATCGCGAAGGACAGCGAGTTCATCATCAGCGGGTACCCCGACACGGACAACGACCTGACGCTGGTCTACGACTCCGTCGAGCACCCGTCCTCGATCACGATCAACCCGACCGAGTGCAAGGCCACCCCGATCGTCGTCCCCTCCGGCACGACCAGCCCGACGCCCGGCGGCTCCTCCTCGCCGACGCCCGGCGGCTCCGTCTCCCCGACGCCGGGCGGCTCCGCGACCCCGACCCCTGGCGGCAGCGCCACCCCGACCGCGTCGGTGACCGCGTCGCCGAGCGCCAGCCCGACGCCGCCGCCCCCGGCGGCCGAGACCGGCATCGACTACACCGGCGCCTCGTGGGGCCACTACACCGACTCCCCGCCCGTCTCCGCCAAGGTGACGCTGCCCGACGGCACGCCCGTGCCGACCGGCCGCGTCGAGTTCGCGGTCGGCTCGGACCGGGTGACGCTGCCGGTCAACTCCAGCGGCGTCGCGTCCGGCCGGCTGCCCTTGCGCAGCAGCGCCCCCGGCGACTACGTCATGACCGTCCGCTACGTCGCCAACTCGGCCTACCTGGGCAGCGCCGAGCAGGCGCCGTTCAAGGTGCTGCGCATGCCGACCGGCTGCGCGATCGGCCGCTCCACGAGCGGCGGCTACTACGTGGTCACCGGCACGCTGCGCGACCGGCTCGGCCGCGCGGTCGTCGGCCAGGCGCTGACGTTCTGGTACAACGGCCGCGCGTTCCGCAGCGTCCGCACCGACCGCAACGGCCGCGCGCAGGCGACCGCGCCGATCCGCTCCGGCACGTACACCGTGTCGCTGCCGGCCACGACGCACTACCTCGGCTGCTCGGCCTCGTTCCGGGTCTGATCGACCGCCGCGGCGACGCCGCCCGCATCCAGGGCGGCGTCGTCCGGCGTGTTCCGCTTCACCAGCGCCAGCGCGACCGGGCCCAGCTCGTGGTGGCGCGCCGCGGTCCCGACGAACCCCACCCGCGCGCCCTGCCAGGTCACGTCCGCGCCGCGCTCCGGTAGCCGGTCCGCCGACCCGTCCAGGTGCAGCAGCACCAGGCGGCGCGGCGGGCGGCCCAGGTTGTGCACCCGCGCGACGGTCTCCTGCCCCCGGTAGCAGCCCTTGTCGAGGTGCACCGCGGTCTCCAGCCAGCCCACCTCGTGCGGGATCGTCCGGTGGTCTGTCTCGAACCCGAGCCGCGGCCGCCGGGCGGCGACGCGCAGCGCCTCGTGTCCCCACATGCCGAGCGGCGTCGCGCCGTCGGCGACCTGCGCGTCCCACGCCTCGGCGAGGCGCTCGCGCGGTACCAGCAGGTCGGCGTGGCCGACGGTGAGCACGGCCAGGTCGTCGGCCCGCGCCGGCTCGACGCGCAGCATGAAGCGCATCGAGTCCAGGAACGCGAGCAGCGCGTCCGCCGTGCCCGGCTCGACGTGCGCCCAGGTCGTCTCGCCGTCGTCGACGAGCGTCAGGTGGTGCTCGACGTGGCCGTGCGGCGAGAGGACGAGCGCCTCCGCCGGCTGCCCGGGCGGCAGCGCGGTGAGGTGCTGCGTGGTGAGGCTGTGCAGCCAGGAGAGCCGGTCCGGGCCGCCGACGCGGACGACGTCGCGGTTGCTCCGGTCGGTGATGCCGCGCCCGGACTCGGCGAGGCGCTGCTCGCGCAACGGGTCGCCGTAGTGGGCCGCCACGCCCGCGTCCACGCCGTCGCCGGCGACGGCGCCGGGCAGGGACAGCAACGGCGAGGGCACGGGTCCACTGTACGGACCCGTGCCCTCGCCGGCAGAGCGGGTGCTGCCTACCTGATCGTCGTCGACCGGTACGAGGTCTTGCCCTCGGCGTTCGTCGCGCTGGAGGTGACGAAGGCGAACAGGGCGTAGGTGCCCGGCGCCAGCGTCTTCACGATCTTGTAGGAGCCGTTGCTGGCGATCGTCGCGTAGGCCACCGTGATCAGCGCACCGTCGGAACGGCGGTAGCGCAGGTACACGCGCCGCCCCCCGGCGTTCGGCGACACCACACCGGTGACGGTGACGGTCCGGCCGGAGAGGCCGTAGTACGCCGTCACCTTGTACGCCACGCTCGTGAACCGGAGCGCCGACTGGCTCGGGTCGAGCCCGTTCGCGCCCGGGAACACCGCGCGCCACGTGGTGTTGCGCGCCATCCGGAACGACGTCGAGTAGAAGCCGTTCGCGTCGGTCGTGAGCGTGCGGACCCACTGGTACGACGTCGCCGGGGCCACCTTTGCGTAGATGCGGACCGGCTGGTTCGCGAGAACCGTGCCGGGGCTCTTCACCAGGGTGCCCCTGAGCGTCGCGTAGTTCCCGGCGAGGACCGACGACGTGGCCGAGAGGCCGATGCCGGTGATCGCCGTCGGGACCACGGCGTTCGACGTGCCCGCCGTGCCGGTGCCGACCGCGTTCGTGGCCGTGACCGCGAACGTGTACGACGTGCCGTTGGTCAGGCCGCTGAACGTCGTGCTCGTGCCCGTCGTGACGGTCTTGACGATGCCGCCCGGCGTCGACGTGACCGTGTACGACGTGACCGGGCTGCCGTTGGCGTTCGCCGCCGTCCACGACACCGACGCCGCCGCGTGGCCCGCGGTGGCGACGACGTTCGTCGGCGCGGCCGGGACGCCGGCGGGCGTGACGGCGTTCGTGGCGTCGGACGCCGCGCCGTTGCCCGCCGCGTTGGTCGCGACGACCGTGAACGTGTACGACGTGCCGTTGGTCAGGCCGGACACGACGGCCGACGTCGCGTTGGCCGCGGCGCTGGCGGTCTTGCCGCCCGGCGTCGACGTGACGACGTACCCGGTGACCGGGCTGCCGCCGTCGGACACCGGCGCCGTCCACGAGACCGTGGCCGACTGGTCGCCGCGCACCGCGGAGACCGCGGTCGGGGCGCCCGGCACCGTGCGCGGCGTGACCGCACCGCTCGGCGCGGACGTCGTCGTCCCGGCGGCGTTGGTGGCGCCGACCGTGAACGTGTACGCCGTGCCGTTGGTGAGGCCGTCGAAGACGAGGTTCAGCGTGCTGCCGTCCGCCGTCTTCTTCTGCGTGCCGCCCGGCGTCGCCGTGACCACGTACTCCGTGATCGGACTGCCGCCGGTGGAGGCGGGCGCCTCCCACGTCACGGTCACCTGGCCGTCGCCGGGCGTGCCCTGCACCGTCGTCGGCGCGCCGGGCACGGTGTACGGCGTGATCGCCGCGGACGGCGCGGACGCCGCGCTCGCGCCGCGGTCGTTCGTCGCCTTCACCGTGAACGTGTAGGCCGTGCCGTTGGTCAGGCCGGTGACCATCGCCGTGGTGGCGGTGCCGTCGACCGACTTCGTGGCGTTGCCCGGGCTCGCGGTCACCGTGTAGCCGGTGATCGCGCTGCCGCCGTTGAACGACGGCGCGGTCCACGACACGTTGACGGCGCCGTCCGCCGGCGTGCCGGTCACGCCGGTCGGCGCGTCCGGCACCGTGAACGGCGTCACCGGGGCCGACTCGGCGGACGCCGGGCTGGTGCCGACGGCGTTCGTCGCCTTGACCGTGAACTTGTAGGCCGTGCCGTTGGTCAGGCCGCCGAACTCCTTGGTCAACGTCGTGCCGTTCACCGACTCGGTCGCGCCGCCGGGCGACGCGGTGATCGTGTAGCCGGTGATCGCGCTGCCGTTGTCCGCCGCGGGCGCGGTCCACGAGACCGTGGCCTTGCCCTCACCCGGGGACGCGGTGACACCGGTCGGCGCGCCGGGCGCGCTGGCGGCGGTCACCGGCGCCGACGCGTCGGACGCCGGGCTCGCGCCCGCGGCGTTCTTCGCGACGACCGTGAACGTGTACGCCGTGCCGTTGGTCAGGCCGGTGAACGTCGCGTTGGTCTGGCTCGCCGAGACCGTGACCGGGGTGCTCGCCGGGTTCGACGTGACGGTGTACTCCGTCAGCGCGTCGTTGCCGTCGTACGCCGGCGCCGTCCAGCTCACCGTCACCGTGCCGTCGCCGCGCGAGGCGGAGACGCCGGTCGGCTTGTCCGGCACCGAGTACACCTTGAACGCCGCCGGCAGCGTGGCCGTGCCGCCGTCGGTGTTCGTGACGATCACGTCGCGCGTCGTGCGCGCCGCGTCGGCGGCGATGGTGAACGTCACCGTCAGCGCCTGGGCGGTCGTGTTGGTGACCGCCGTCGTGATGCCGGCGCCGGCGTTGACCACCGCGTCGGCCGCGAAGCCGCTGCCGGCGATCGTCACGGACGGCGCCGTCTCGCGGGCGCCCTTGGCGGGCGTCACCGACGTGATCGTCGGCTTCGCGTTGACCGTCAGGCAGGAGCACGAGCCCTGGCCGCCGTCCGGGTTGTGCACGGTGAGCGTGCGCGCGCCGGTGGCCGCGTCGTTGGCGACCGTCAGCGTCGCCGTCAGCGTGTCCTTGGCGGTCGGGAGCGGGCCGCCGTCGGCGAACGTCGCCGAGCCGACCGTCACGCCCGTGCCGCTGACCGTGATCGTGGCGCCGTCGGCGAAGTCGTCGCCGGACAGCGTCACCGTCGTCGTCGTGCCCTGCCCGCGGGACGCGGGGCTGAGCGACGTCGGCGCGGGCGCCGGCGTGACGTCGAAGTCGGCGTCGTCCGTCTGGCCGTCCGTGTTGCGGACGGTCACGACCGAGGCGTCCTGGACCGCCGGCGGCTCGGCCGCGTCCGACGCGACGTCGATGACCGCGGTGATCTTGGTCGGCGTCACGACCGGGTTGCCGACAACCGTCACGCCGGAGTTGCTGAACAGCACGTCCGCGCCGGGCAGGAAGTTGGTGCCGGTGATGACGATCGTCTTGTCGTCCGCGCCCGCGCCGACCGACGACGGGGCGACCGACGTGACCGTCGGGGCCGAGGCGACGACGTTGAGCTTGCAGGTGCACGTGCCGACGCCTGGGTTCGAGGTGCCGTTCGTCACGCGGACGAGGTAGTCGCCCGGCGCGATGCCCGCGGCCGCGAAGTCGGCCGTGAGGCTCGTGCCGGTCTGGTTCACGACGACGTTGGTGCCGGAGATGTCCGGGACCTCGCCGGAGCCGAAGCCGTCCTTGATCAGCTTGACCGTCGCGTCGGTCGCGAACCCGGACCCGCCGATGGTCAGCGTCTTGGTGCCGTTGTTGAGCACGCTCGACGGGCTGACGGAGTTGGTCTGGAGGTTGTCGATCGAGAAGCACGACGCGCAGGTGTAGGAGCCGCGGTCGCCCTTGTTCGTGACCGTCACCGACTTCACGCCGCCGACGTTCAACGCGTTCGACACGACCGCGTCGTCGACCGTGATCGACGTCGCGTCGTTCACCGTGATCTTGGACGGGTCGATCGTGACGTTCGGGATCACGACCTCGACGCCGTTCGGCTTGTCGAAGTTCGTGCCGGTGATCGTCAGGTCGACGGTCTCGCCGCGCCCGCGCGACGGCGGCGTCACGCCGGTGACCGTCGGACCCGCGGAGACCGTGAGGCCGTTGGCGAACGTCGTGGTGCCGTAGTCCGGGTTCGTGACCGTGACCGCGTGGCCCGCGAGGCTGGGCGCGCCGGTGCCGGACTGCACGAGCGTGAGGTTCGCCGTGATCTTGTCGGCGGCGTCGACCGTGTAGGAGTTCACGGTGATGCCCGCCGGGTCGGCGATCGCGAGCGTGGCGTTCGGCTGGAAGTCGGCGCCGTTGACCGTGAGCACGACGTTCTTGGCGCCCTGCCCGTACTTGTCGTCGCCGACGGAGTCGGTCTCGACCACCGAGCTGATGCTCGGCTTGTTGGTCACCGAGAAGATCGTCGTCGACTGCGCGTAGCTGCCGTCGGGGTTCCTGATCTCGATGAGGCGGGTGCCGGCGGGCGTGCTCTCGGCGTCCGCGACGCTGACGCCGTTGAGCGTGAACTCGGTCGCGCTCACCCAGGTCTTCGACGCGTACGTGACGCCGTTCGCCACGACGCCAGTCACCGGCGCCGGCGCACCGGTCCCCTTGATGTTGATGATCGCGTTGGGCGCGAAGTTGGACCCGACGAGGGTCACCGTCTTGCCGGTCGCGCCCTTGCCGAGGGTCGGCGGGTTCGCGGCGGTGAGCGCGACAGTCGGCCCGACGACGAACGGCATCGAGTCGGTCTGGCCGTCGGTGTTCGTCACCGTGAGCGTGCGGGTGCCGGGCGTGGCGTTGGCCGCGACGCGGACCCGGCGGACGATCGCCGTGGGCGTCGTGGCCGGGAGCGTCTCGCCGGAGTCGGGGTCGGTACGGTCGATCTGGATGCCCGTCGAGGGAGTGATCGTCAGCGTCGGCTGGCCGGCGCAGGACAGGCTGCAGTACTCGGTCTTGGTGGTGAACCCGCTACCCGTGACCGTGACCGCGAGCTGGCCGTTGCCGCCCACCTGGCTCGGCGTCACGGACGTGATGTCGGGCGCGAACGCCAGCACCTCGAAGCAACTGCTGCAGACGTCCCCGATGGGCGGCGTCTCGGCGCCGTTCGGGACCGCGGCGCCTTCCACGGCGATGTCGTAGAAGCCGGGGTTCGCGCCGTCCGTCTTGAACTTCGCGGTGAACGTGTCCACGTCGCCGGGCGACGCCTGCTGGACGGACTCCACTGCGATGGTGTCCGACGAGTCCGCGTGCCGCGTGACCTTGATGGTCGGCGTCCCCGCGTACGCGTGGTCCGTGGTGAGCGTGACGACGACGTCCTCGGTGTTCGCCTTGGCGACCGGGCTCGGCGACACGCTGCCGTTAGCGGCCGCCGAGGCGGGCGCGAACGGCACCGTGCTCAGCAGCGACGCGGTAGTCGCGACGACGGCAAGGCGGCGCAGGGTCTTCGAGACGTACATGCTGGGTAACCCCCCACGGCGGAACGAACCGCCTGGTAGACGGACTTGCAGTGTGCGGTGCTTTCGCCCCCCACGGGCGCGTTTGGCGCGAGGTAAGCCTAGAGTGTCGCCCGCGCTGCCGACATCAAGGCAGCGGTCGGACCCCCTTGAGCTCTGCATAGCTCGCGAACAGCGCGTTGGCAGCGAGCGCGCCGTACCCGCCATTGCACGTGTACGAGTACGAGTAGACCCGCACCCAGTGGCCGCCTCCGAGCGTACATACGGCTGCACCAGCGGCCCACACGTCATCCCACACCACGTTCACCGTGACGGTGCCGACGAACAGCAGCGTCCCGGGCGTAGTCACTGGCGGAGTGGTGATGGTCGGGGTGGTACCGACGACCGGTACCACCACCGGAATCGTCGGGACGGTCGCCGGCTGGATCTCGACGGGCACGACCGGGAGCGGCAGTCCGGGCACGACGAGGGGAGACCCGGCCTGAACACAGACGACGTATAGGCACGCGTTCACCGGCATGACGAGCCCAGTGTTGGTAGGGGCGGTTTGCCCACCCACCTCGTACTCGGCACCGGGGAACGTCAAGCCGCCGACCGGGACGATCACGCCGCCCACCTGCTGGCTCGCAATGGTCATGCTGGGCGCAAGCGTCCAGTCCAGCCCGGTCACGACTACCGGAACGAGTGTCCGGTCATCCGCTCCCCCTGGGGGTTGGGTCCACCCGGTGCATGCATACACGGTGGACCCGGCGCATCCGTCGGGCAGCAGCCCGTCAGCCGAGGCGGGAGCGGACACGAGGCCGAGAGTGAGGAGCGCGCCCGCGACCGCGGTCGTCCCCCGAAGAGCAGCGCGAAGCATCACGACTCCATGCGGAAACGGCATGCCCCCTGGGACGGGCACGCATCTCCGACCCTTTCGCCCGAAAGGCCCGAATACCTTCTCGGGCCCCGCCGACACGGACACGGCCGCCGCGGGAGTCCCGCGACGGCCGTGTCGTGCGAGCCCGGTGCTACCCGAGCCGGGTGTCCAGCAGGAACAGCGCGTTCGACAGCGCGGCGAACGTCCCGCCCTCGCAGCTGTACGCGCCGGTCCAGTAGTCGTAGTTGACCCAGCCGCCGCCGCTGTAGCAGGTGTCGTACGCGGCGCTCCACACCCGGTCCCCGACGTCGCTGCGGACGACGTACACGTGCAGCGTGACCACGTCCTGGTCGACGCCGGGCACGGTGACCCCCGGCGTCGTCGTCGTCGGGACGGTGCCGAGCGCGGGCACCGACACCGGCTGCGACGGCAGCGTCTGCGACGGCACGACGACCGGCACCACCGGCAGGGCGATGCCGGGCACGACGATCGGGTCGCCCGCGACGAGGCAGGTGACGAACAGGCAGATGTTCGTCGGCGAGACGAGCCCGGTGTAGACCGGCGACGTCGGGCCACCGACCGACGTGGAGACGCCCGGGACGGTCTGGCCGCCGACGATCACGACGACGCCGCCGACCTGCTGCCCGCCGACGGTGGTGCCCTGCACGGTCTGGGACGAGCGGTGGAGCGCCACGGGCACGGTGTACTGGGTGCCGTAGCCGTACCAGTTCGGCGGCGTGGCCTCACCGGTGCAGACGTAGACGGTCGAACCGACGCAGCCGTCCGGCACCAGGCCGTCGGCGCTCGCCGGCGCGGCGACGAGAGCGATGGTGACGGCGGCGCCGAGCGCGGCCGTCGTCAGTCTGGCGGCAGCACGAAACATGGAAGCCCCCCACGGGACAGGGCGCGCCACTCTGGGATGGGCGCGCGACGGCCTCACGATTCGCGCGGGGCCGCCGAATCCCTTCCGGCGCAGGAACGGCAGGTGCCGAAGATGGCGAGGTGACCCACGTCGGCCTCGAACCCCTCCGACGCGCGCAACGCCTCCACGACGCCATCGACGAGCGACGGCGCGGTCTCGGTGACGGAGCCGCAGACGCGGCAGACGAGGTGGACGTGGTCGTCGTCGGTGGCCGCGTGGTACGTCGGCGGGCCGTGGCCGAGGTGGGTGTGGGTGACGAGGCCGAGCTCCTCCAGGAGCTCCAGCGTCCGGTACACCGTGGAGATGTTCACGCCGGTCGCGGTGCGGCGGACGGCGGTGGCGATCTCCTCCGGCGTCGCGTGGCCGAGCGAGGCGACGGCCTCGAGCACGAGCTGGCGCTGCGGCGTCAGCCGGTACCCCCGCGCGCGCAGGTCGGCGACCCACTGGTCACCCGCACGCTCCGCCATGCCGGGCGAGTCTAGTGTCGTGCGCCGTGACCAGACCGGCCCTCGCGGTGCTCGGCCGCGGCGTCGTCGACCCGGCCGAGCCGGTGCTGCGCGCGGACGACCTCGGCGTGCAGCGCGGCGACGGCGTGTTCGAGACGGCGCGCGTCGCGGACGGGCGGATCTTCAAGCTCGGCCTGCACCTGCGCCGGCTGCGCCGCAGCGCCGACGCGCTGGAGCTGGCCGCCCCCACGGACGACGAGTGGCGGGCGCTCGCCGCGCAGGCGGTCGAGGCGTCCGGCGCCGGCGACGCGCTGGTGAAGCTGGTCTGCACGCGCGGCCCGGTCGCGGGCGGTCCGGTGACGGCGTTCGCGCTGGCGCTGCCGGTCCCCGCGGAGGCGGCGCACGCGCGGGAGAACGGCATCGACGTCGTGACGCTCGCGCTCGGCCTCGACGCGACCGCGCGGCGCGACGCGCGGTGGCTGCTCGGCGGCGCGAAGACCCTCTCCTACGCCGTCAACATGGCGTCGATCCGCGAGGCCGAACGCCGCGGCGCCACCGACGCGATCTGGCTGGCGAACGGCGGCGAGGTCCTGGAGGGCCCGACGAGCACGGTCTGCTGGGTGCGCGGGACGACGCTGCACACGCCACCGGCCACGACCGGCATCCTCGAGGGCACGACGCTCGCGGTGGTCCGCGCGCTCGCGGCGCCGCTGGCGTTCGCGGTGACGGAGGGCCGCCGGGCCGACCTGACGGGCGCGGACGAGGTGTTCCTCGCCTCCTCGGTGCGCGGCGTCACGCCCGTGCTGCGGATCGACGGCGAGGCGGTCAACGGCGGCACGGTCGGCCCGCACACGGCGCGGCTGCGGGACGCGTTCGAGGACGCGGTGGCCGGACGCGTTACGGTGCCGGGCGTCGACTGACCCCCTCCAGGAGGCACCATGCGCCGCACCCTCGCCGCCGCCCTGCTCGCCCTCGCCGCCGCCGCCCCGGCGCACGCCGCGTTCGACCCGTGGACCGTCGTGCGCGACGTGGTCGGCGAGTGCATGGACTGCGTGCCGCAGGTCTACTGCGTGAACTACCCGTACTGCCCGGTGGACGTCTGGGTCCCGCCGCTGCCGTAGCGGCTAGGCACGGCGTTCGGCGGCGTCTCGCCGCGCAGCACGGCCGCCACGCCCGACGCGGCGAGCCGCGCCATCGCGAGCCGGGTCGCCGACGTCGCGCTGCCCACGTGCGGCAGCAGCACGGCGTACGGCGACGCGAGGAGCCCGGGATGCACCCGCGGCTCGTCCTCGTAGACGTCGAGCCCGGCCGCGAACAGCGTCCGCGCCGCCAGTGCCGCGGCCAGCGCCGCCTCGTCCACGACCGGGCCGCGGGAGGTGTTCACGAGCACGCCGCGCGGCCCGATCAGGTCCAGCTCGGCCGCGCCGACCAGGTGCCGCGTCGCTGGGGTCAACGGCACGTGCAACGACACCACGTCCGCCGCGGCCAGCAGCGTGGGCAGCGACGAGCACCAGCCCTCGACGCCCGTGTCCGTACGGGTGTGGTGCAGCACGGTCATCCCGAACCCGGCCGCCCGCCGCGCCACGGCCCGGCCGATCCGGCCGTAACCGACCAGGCCCAGGGTGGCGCCGTGCACGTCCAGGCCGACGTAGGCGTCCATCGTCCAGCCGGTCCACGCGCCCGACCGCACGTCGCGCTCGCCGAGGGGGAACAGCCGCGACGCGGCGAGCACGAGGCCGAACGCCAGGTCGGCGGTGGCCTCGGTCAGCACCCCGGGCGTGTGCAGCACCGCGACGCCGCGGGCGGCGCAGGCGGCGACGTCGACGTTGTCGTAGCCGACGGAGACGGTGGCCGCCACCCGCAGCCGCGGCGCGCGGTCGAGCAGCGCGGCGTCCACGCGGTCGGTGAGCAGGCAGACGAGCGCGTCGGCTTCGCCGAGCCGGTCCCACGCGGCGAGCGTGTGACCGGCCAGCGGCTCCAGACCGGCGAGTCCGGGCGGGACGACGACGAGGGCCACGGCACCGATTCTGTCCGGGTCGGGCCTCAAGTCCCGGGTGGCTAGTGCCGATCACCTAGCCAGGGGTTGCTCCAATCGGGGCATATACGGACACGCCGTTCATCGTGTTCGATGTGCGCCATGCTCCGCAATGCCCCTCGCCTCCTGCTGCTCCGCGCCGCCGTCGCGGCGGCCGCGCTGGTCGCCGTTCCCGCCTCCGCCGGCGTGGTCGCCCCCCTCACGATCCCGGCCCTCGCGTCCACCACCAGCACCCCGACCGACGCCTCGCTCACCGCCCGCCTGCAGGCCGGCGCGGACGACGCCAGGCTCGCCGCCGGCCGCGAGACCCTCTACGCCCGCGGCACGTACCTGACCCACGCCGGCCGCGTCACGAGCGCGCTCGTCGCGGGCCAGGCCGTGACGCAGTCGCCGGACCGGGCGCCGCTGTCGTACCTCGGCGGCACGTCGTCGCCGGACCTGTACGAGTCGCAGGTCGACGGCGCGATCGACGCGGTGCTCTCGGCGTCGCACGACGTGCTCGCGTACCCGCTCCACACCGACGGCGGCTGGTCGGTCCGCAGCGTGCGGCTCGCCGACGGCCGCATCCGCTGGGGCGTCGCGCTGGTCGTCGGCTGGCCCGACCCGGCGATGACCAGCAACACCGGCTGCGCGACCGGCGGGTACTGCTGGGCCACCCGCGGGCTGAACCCGCACCTGCCGTGGACCCGCAACACGGTCAACTGGTACCTCTCGACCGCGAACCTGCCGTCCAACGGCGAGAGCCTGATGCGCTCGGCGGTCGCCGCCCTGAACCGCACGTCCGGCCTCGGCGCCGACCTCGTCTACGCCGGCCTCACCAGCGCCACCGCGCCGACCGCGAGCCAGCGCTTCGTGGTCGTCTGGGGCAGCGGCTGCACGTCGTCGACCGCGCTGGCGTGCACGTACACCGGCACGCAGGGCTCGTACGACCTGATCTACCAGGCCCGCGTCGTGATGACCCGCGGGAAGTACGACCGCAACCCCAACAGCACGCTCTGGATCGGCACGCTGATCCACGAGATGAGCCACGGCCTCGGCCTCGGCCACTACGACTCGGCGTACGGCGGCACGTACCAGAACATGCGCTGGGCCAACGGCCCCAACGCCGTGATGGCCGGCGACGGCAACGGCCTGCGCGGCATCGCCCCCGGCGGCCGCGTCTACGCCAGGCTGCACGGCGCGCGCACGCTGAGCGGCTTCCGGCTCGTCGTCACGACCGCGAACAGCGGCTTCGGCGGCATCCGGTCGATCACGACGCAGTGCCTGGACTCCGACGGCGTCTGGCAGAACGTCTCGTCCACCGTGGGCCGGCTGGACGGCCGCCCCGCCGACCGGACGGTCGGCTCGATCAACCTGCTGATCGGCCAGTCCCGCTCCTGCCGCGCGGTCGTGAAGAGCAAGACGGCGACGGTCACCTCGCCGACCGTGACGCTGACCGCGTAGCGGCGGGTTTCGCGGCCGGAGCACCGGGAACGCCGCCGGGTGCCCCTCTGGGAGCACCCGCCACGGTGGATCGGACGTTCGTCATGGCGGGTGCTTCGTCTTTCTAGGCCTTGGCCCGCTCCGCCTCGAGGTCCGCGTCGACCATCATCCGGATCAGCTCGTCGAACGCCACCCGCGGCTGCCAGCCCAGGACCGAGCGCGCCTTCGACGCGTCGCCGATGAGCAGGTCCACCTCGGCCGGCCGCATGAAGCGGGGGTCCTGCTCGACCCGCTCCTCCCAGCCGGCCACGCCCGCGTGCTCGAACGCCACCCGCAGCAGGTCGCGGATCGAGTGCGTCACGCCGGTGGCGATGACGTAGTCGTCCGGCTCGGGCTGCTGGAGCATGAGCCACATCGCCTCGACGTAGTCGCCGGCGAAGCCCCAGTCGCGGCGGGAGTCGAGGTTGCCGAGCGCGACGGTGTCCTGCAGCCCGAGGGCGATCCGCGCGACGGCGCGGGTGACCTTGCGGGTCACGAACTCCAGCCCCCGCCGCGGCGACTCGTGGTTGAACAGGATCCCGGAGCAGGCGTACGCGCCGTAGGACTCCCGGTAGTTCACGGTCATGTAGTGGCCGAACGTCTTCGCCACGCCGTACGGCGACCGCGGGTGGAACGGCGTGAGCTCGGTCTGCGGCGTCTGCCGCACCTTCCCGAACATCTCCGACGACGACGCCTGGTAGAAGCGCACCTTCGACAGGTCGCCCTGGGTCGAGATGCGCAGCGCCTCGAGCATCCGCAGCACACCCATGCCGGTCGTCTCGCCGGTCAGCTCCGCCTGCTTCCACGACAGGCCCACGAACGAGATGGCGCCGAGGTTGTAGACCTCGTGCGGCTGCGCCTCCTCCAGCGCCGCGATGAGCGACGGCAGGTCGGTCAGGTCGCCCTCCACGAGCTGGACGCTCGGGATGATGCGCTCGACGACCTCGACCTTGGGGTTGTTCTGGCCGCGGACCATGCCGAAGACCTCGTAGCCCTTCGACGCGAGCAGCTCGCCGAGGTACAGGCCGTCCTGGCCGGTGATGCCGGTGATGAGGGCGCGGGGCACGCCCGCACCCTAGCGGCTACGCGAGGCGCGCCTCCGTGCGGGCGATCTCCCGCGAGTCGGGTCCGGCCGGGGAGGCCAGGTCCAGCAGCAGCGACAGCGGCACACCCGCCCGCAGCCACTCGAAGACCCTCGACTCCGTCATCTGTGCGCTCCTCTCTCGTCTGAACGAACGCACCTCAGAGATCGGGTCCGGACGCAATCCGGACAACACCCGTTCGAAGGAACATGCCCTGCGTCCGATCGGCCCAAATCACAGCGCTGTAAGTCGTGGATCGGATGGAGCCGAACGGCCCTTTAGCCCCGATCGGCGGAGATCGCGTCGGGGAACGCGAGCGGCTGCGGCCGGTACGTGAACGTGTCCACCCGGACCAGCGCGTCGACCTCGACGCGCAGCACGGTGCGCGCGCCGGGGTCCTGCGTGACGACGTAGGACAGCACGACCAGCCCGCGCTCGGTGGCCGACTCCATCGAGACCGGCTTCCCGTCGACGGTCGCGGACCGGAGCTGCGTCCCGCCGGGCAGGTACAGCGACACCCAGAGCTTGTTCTGCCCGCGCGGCACCGGCACGCCGGGGACCGCGTCGGGGCGGACCGTGACGTACGGCGGCAGCCCGCTCGGCGGCGCGGTGTTGGCCAGCGTCACCTCGACGGTCGCGCGCTCGACCGGCACCGGGTCGCCCCCGACCGACACCGCGTCGCCGGTGGCGCGGCCCGCGTAGCGGACGGTGCGGCGCAGGTAGTAGTCGAGCTTGGTGCCCGCGACGTTCTGCGTGACGACCGAGAGGAACGCCCCCTCCGGCTCCGGCAGCGCGCCGGCCAGCGCGGTGCGTTCGAGCAGCGCCTGCCGCGCCGGGTCGGCGAGCCAGAGCTGGAGGTGGCCGTCGCCGGCGCTGGCGCCGAGGCGTTCGGCCAGCCGGCGCGCGTCGAGCTGCCCGCGGTCGAGGCGGGCGAACACCGCGCGCGCGGTGTCGCGGAGGAACGTGTTCTTGGCCGGCGCCTGCTCGCCCGTCGGGAACCGCTCGTAGAACCCGCGCAGCAGCAGGTCCACCGCGTTCGCCGCCGTCACGCTCGTCCCGTCGGCGAGCGGCACCGGGCCGGTGACCTCGAGCACCCGCGCCAGCGCGACCGGGTCGACCGCGAGGACGCCGTCGAGCCGCTGGCCGGTCCCCGCCTGCCACATCGCCGCGACGACCGAGCCGGTCGTGGGGAAGTGCGGGGAGAGGTTCGCGCTGCGCCAGTCGATGCCGAGGCCGAGCCGGCCGTAGCGCGCGGCCAGCTCCGGCGAGAGGTCGAGCGCGCGCCGGGTCAGCCGGGGCAGCTCGTCGTTGGAGCCGACGCGCTCGAGGCCGATGCGGCCGTTCGCGGCGGTGACGATGCCGTACGCGCCGAACAGGCCGCCGGAGGCGCGGGACTCCGC
Source organism: Mycobacteriales bacterium (assembly GCA_036382875.1). Taxonomy (GTDB): domain Bacteria; phylum Actinomycetota; class Actinomycetes; order BP-191; family BP-191; genus BP-191. Next base: position 129,502 of record DASVPJ010000044.1, on the reverse strand, counting down.
GTTGTTCTGCACGGCCAGGAAGAACCGCTTCGGCGTCGCCGAGCCGAGCAGGTCGGGCACCAATGTGGCCGCGACCTGCGCGCCGTCCACGACCGGCCGCAGCGAGCGCACCCGGCGCAACGCCTCGTCCCGGCCGCCGTCCACCCGGCCGACACCGGTGAACGGCAGCCCCGCGAGCCCCTGCTCGACCGACGCGAGGGCGGTGGCCGCGCGGCCGAGCGGCGGGGCCGCCGCGCGGAACGGCGCCACGTCGACCCGCGTCCCGACCGTGCCGCGGCGGGCGCCGAGCACGTCGGCGGCGGTCACCAGCTCGGGCAGCACCTCCGTCGCCAGCCGGTCGGCGGCCACGGCCACGCCGGTGGACGTACGGATCGGCTTGCGGACGAACGGCAGGTGCCCGCCGAGCCGCCAGACCGGGTCGCGCGTGATGCCGCGCGCCTTCGCCGTGTGCTCGCGGACGCCGGCCAGCCGCGCGGAGGCGGTGGCGGCGTCGCCCGACCGCAGGGCGGCCTCGACGGCGGGGATGCCCGCGCGGGCGCGGGTCAGCGAGCGTTGCAGCGCGAACGCGCGGTAGGCGCCCCACAGCCCGGCCACCACGACGAGCGCGAGGAGGGCGAGGACGTACGGCCGCAGTGGCCGCAGCGGCGCCAGGCGGCGCCGCAGGCGGCGCCACGGGCTCGGCGGCGACCGGCGTTCGCGGGGCACGCCAGAGAGGTTATGCGCGCGGGTGCGCTACGCGGGCGAGGAGCTCCGGCGGCGCGGCCGCGCCGCGAGCAGGACGGCGAGGCCGCCGGCCAGCAGCAGGAACCCGATCGTGCCCTCGACGAGCGTGATGTCGCCGGTGAACGGCAGCCCGCCGCCGCCGTTCGCGCCGTTGCCGCCGCTGCCGGCCGAGCCCTCGTCGCGGCCGATGACGCCGCCGCCGGGGAGGTCGACCTTGCCGGCGCCGAGCACGTAGACCGTCGCGGTGACGGTGCGCTCGCCCGGCGCGGCCGAGACGCTCATCGCGCGGAAGCCGACGGCGCCGAGCGCCTGCGGGCCGCCGCCGTTGGGGGCGCAGTCGCCGCCCTTGTCCTTGCCGGTGCCGGTGAGCTCGTGCTGGCCGGGCTGCGCGGTGGAGCTGAAGCAGACCTCGTGGGAGAAGTCGCCGGACGGGTCCGCCTGCGCGACGCCCACCGGGCTGCCGTTGTCGGCGACCGCGACGGCGGTCTTCGGGCGGAAGCCGCTGCCGGAGAACGTCACGCACTCGCCCGGCGCGACGCGGGAGCGGTCGACGTGGCCGGCGCCGTTGTTGGGGTCGGGGGGGTAGCACTCCGCGCGCGCCCCGGTGCCCGTCGCGAGGACGAGCACGGTCGCGAGACCGAGCAGACGCTTCACTGGCGCTCCCTGACCGCGTTCTCCAGGCGCGCGATGCGGTCGTCCAACGCGCCCACCTTCTTGTTCAGGACGTCGAGGGAGACCTGGATGCGACCGAGGGCGGCGAACAGCGCCGCGGTCCTCCCCCGCTCCAGGTCGGCGACCTCCGCCGCCGTCGGAGCCGCCGGCTCCGGTGCCTGCGGCACCGGCTCCGGCTCCCCGCGTCCTCGCCTGCGCGGGACCTCCCGCCGCTCGCCGGTACGGGCCGGCGTGAGCGCGAAGTCCCACGGAGCGTGCTCAGGCTCGGGCACAGGGCTCCCCTCCCTAGGAGTCACAACGACACGCAGGGCGAGAAGTTGCGACTGTTCTGTGTCGGCATGTTGGCGGCGTACCTGTAGTCACCAGGGTCGCACGCGCCGCGCCGCCGCGCTGCCCCGTCCGGGGCGCGGGCGGGCTCAGCGGCCGCGGCGGGTGACGAACAGGTCGGTGACCCGCCGGTTGAGGATCGGCACCGGCTCGCGGGAGACGTACCGGTAGTCCTCGTAGTAGCCCCGGGACGCGCTGGCCGGGACGCCGTTGAGCACGAACCCGACGATGTGCGCGCCGACGCCCTCCAGGCGGCGGTGCGCCTCGGCGGCGAGGCTGCGCTGCGTCCGGCCGTACCGGCCGACGATCATCACGCCGTCCACCTGGGTGGACAGCACGACGGCGTCGGTCACCGGCAGCACCGGCGGCGCGTCGAAGATCACGATGTCCGCGAGCTCCGCCAGCTCCTCGATGACCGACGTCATGCTCTGCGAGCCGAGGATCTCGGACGGGTTCGGCGGCAGCGGCCCGCTGGCCAGGACCGCGACGGTGTCCTGCCACCCCTGCAACGCGTCGGTCAGCGGGAGCTGCCGGCGGATGACGTTGGTCAGGCCGACCGCGCCTTCGAGCCCGAACATCTCCGCGACCCGGGCGCGGCGCAGGTCCGCGTCGACGAGCACGACCCGCTCGCCGGCCTGGGCGAGCGCGATCGCCAGGTTCGCGGCGGTCGAGGTCTTCCCCTCGCCGGCGCTCGGAGAGGTCACGAGCAGCGTGCGCAGCGGGTTGTCCGGGTCGAGGAAGCGCACCGCCGTGCGCAGCGACCGGTACGCCTCCGACGCCTGCGACAGCGGGTCCTCGACAGTGACGAGCTGCTTGCTCCCCGCGTCGCGCCGGCGCGGCAGCAGCGCGAGCATCGGCGCGCCGAACAGGTGCGCGCCCTGCGCCGGGGTCTTCACCGTCCGGTCGAGCGCGTCGAGCAGCAGCGCGAGGCCGAAGCCGGAGAGCAGGCCGAGCACCAGGCCGATGGCCAGGTTGTTGCGCGGGTTCGGGGCGAACGGCGTCACCGGCCGGTTGGCGTCGTCGATGATCTGCGCCTTGATCGCGCCCGCCTTGCCCGCCTCCAGGTCGTCGACGGTGTCGATGAACACCACCGCGGCGGCGTGCGCGATGTCCTGCGCGCGCTTCGGGTCGCCGTCGACCGCGCTGAGCGTGATGAGCAGCGTCTCCGGCTCGGGGGCGGCGGCGAGGTTCTCACGCACCTGGCCCGCCGGCTCCGGCAGCGCGAGGCTGCGCTTCACCTTCTCGGCGGACGAGCGCGACGTGGCCACCTGCGCGTACGACTTGAGGAGCTGTGACGTGAGCTGGACGCCGCGCAGCGCCTCGTCGGTGGTGCGCGCGGCGGGCAGGTTCACGAACATCTTCACCGACGAGCGGTACCGCTCCGGCGTGGTGCGCGTGGCGAACACGCCGCCGCCGATCCCGGCGAGCAGGCAGAGCAGCAGCGGCAGCCAGCGGCGGCGGAGCAGCGCGAGGAAGGCGGCGGCGTCCACCCCGGCAATCTAACCGTCTCGGGCGTGTTCCGGAGGGTTCTCCCGTATCGTCGCCTCGATGATCTGGGCCGCCGCCGTGCTCGTCGCGACCGCGCTCGTCGCGGCCGCCGAGGCGGTCGCCCGCGCGGTCGAACGCCGCCTCCCGCCGTACGCGTACTGGCACGACCAGCTCACGACCGGCAAGTGGCACCAGATCAGGGCGCTGCGCCGCGAGCCGCCGGTGGACGTGGTGTTCGCCGGGTCGTCGCAGATGCTGATGGCCGCCGACCCGACGCGGCTGCCGTTCCGCGCCTACAACGCCGCCCTCTACCGCGCCGTGCCCACGGTCATGACGGAGTGGCTGCGCGACGAGGTGCTGCCCGCGCTGCGGCCACGGCTCGTCGTGTGGGGCGTGTCGATCCTCGACCTCAACGACAACGGGCCGTTCCACCACGGCATCCACGCCCGCTACACCGCCTCGCCGGCCCGCCGGTGGCTGCTCCGGAACTCCGCCCTCGCGCGGCGCCGGGGCCTGCTGCTGCGCCGCGGCGCCGGCCCGCGCACCGACGACCCCACCGCGGGCAAGCCGCTCGACTCGCTGCTCGGGCCGATGGGGAAGGGCATGGAGTACGTGCACTTCGACACCTACCGGCTGTCCGACGACAAGCGGGAGTTCATCGAGACGCAGATCGTCGCGGACTTCGCGATGGGCGGCGCGCAGGTCGCGGCGCTGCGCGAGGGGGCGCGGCTGGTCCGCGCGTCCGGCGCGCGGCTGCTGCTGGTCGAGGTGCCGTGCACGGAGGAGTTCGTCGCGATGTACCCGCGGCAGGCGGCCGACCTCGCCGACGCGCGCGCGCTGCTGCGCTCGGTCGCCGACGAGCTGGGCGTGGCGTTCGTCCAGTCCGGCGACGACCTGCCGGAGCGGTGGTTCGCGGACTGCGTGCACCTCAACGGCGTCGGCATGCGCGAGTGGACCGACCTGATGACCCCGGTCCTGGCGGAGGCGCTGCATGGCTGACGCGTACCTCGGCGTCGAGCTGTCCACCGAGACGCTCGACCGCTGGCTGGCCCGGACGTCGATCGAGGCGGCGCTGCGCCGCGAGCTGCCGAACGTCCGCGGCACCGTGCTCGACGTCGGCTGCGGCCACCAGCCGTACCGCTCGTTGCTCCTCGAACGCGCCGAGCGTGTCGTCGGCGTGGACATCCCGAGCGAGCGCTACGGCGGCCACGACGTCGCGTGGGACGGCGTGCGGCTGCCGGTCGCGGACGCCTCCGTCGACCAGGTGCTGCTGACCGAGGTGCTGGAGCACTGCCCCGACGCGGCCGCGGTCGTGCGCGAGGCGGTGCGGGTGCTGCGGCCGGGCGGGCGGCTGTTCTTCACGGTGCCGTTCCTGTGGCCGCTGCACGACTCGCCGTACGACGAGCAGCGGTTCACGCCGTTCGCGCTCGACCGCATCCTGCGCGACGCGGGCCTCACCGACGTCGCGATCACCGCGATGGGCGGCTGGGACGCGAGCCTCGCGCAGATGGTCGCGCTGTGGGTGCGAAGGCGGCCGATGGGCGGCCGCAAGCGCCGCCTGCTCTCCCGCCTCGCGGTGCCGGTCGTGCGGGCGCTGGTGAAGCGCGACAGGCCGCCCGCGGAGTTCAAGGATCGGGTGATGTTCCCCGGCCTGTCCGGGACCGCGGTGAAGCCGTGACGCTCGTCCTGCTCGCCGCCTCGGTCGCGCTCGCGGCGGTCGCGGTCGAGCTGCTGTTCCGCGCGGTCGGGCACGTCGCGTCGGAGCCGCTGTGGTGGCACGACCTGGTGACCCAGCGCAAGGAGCTGCAGATGCGCCGGCTCGCCCGGCACGGGCGGCTCGACGTCTGCGTGGTCGGCACGTCGATGATGCTGTTCGGCGTCGACCCCGCGGCGATCGCGGATCGCCTCGGCGTGCGCTGCTACAACGCCTCCATCTACCGCGGCGTGCCGCGCGTCACCGAGGCGTGGCTGCACGACTTCGTGCTGCCGGTGCTGCGGCCGCGGCTCGTCGTCATCGGGCTGTCGGCCGTCGAGGCGAACGACCGCAGCCCGCTCGTCGGCCGCTACGACGAGTACCGCGCGTCGAAGGTGTTCCACGCGTCGCCGCTGCAGCGGCTCTGGATCGCGGCGGCCCGCCGCTCGTACGCCGCGCGGTTCGCGCCGATGGCGAAGCGGCCCAAGGCGCTGGCCCGCGCGGTGCTCACCGCGCTGCGCACGCCGTCGGCCTGGCGGTGGCGGGTGCCGCTCGGCGTGCCCGGCAAGGTCGGCGAGCTCGGCGAGGGCCTGGACATGCTCGACCGGTCGTTCAAGGTGACGCCGAAGATGGGCGAGCTGGTCCGCGGCCAGGTCGGCGCCGGCTACACGAACGGCGGCGAGCAGTCCGGCGCGTGGGCGCGGATGCCGGACCTCTGCCGGTCGCACGGCTCGGCCGTGGTGTTCGCCGCGATGCCGGCGCCGCGGCAGCTCTTCGAGACGACCTTCGCGGGCGGGCGGGCGGCGTACGAGCGCGAGCAGGCGGCGCTCGTCGCGCAAGCCCGCGCGACCGGCACCGACGTGATCGACGTGACCGGCGGGCTCGACGGCGAGGAGTGCTTCGCCGACCAGGTGCACTGCAACCGGCTCGGCCGCGACACGTTCACCGCGCGGCTCGCGGACGCGCTGGCGCCGTACTGGGCGTCAGCGCTCGCGGACGACGCGCGCGGGCACGCCGACCGCGACGGTGTTCGGCGGGATCTCGCCGCGCACGACGGCGTTGGCGCCGACGACCGCACCCGCGCCGACGGTCGAGCCTGACGTCACGCAGACGCCGCGCGCGATCCACGCATCCGCGCCGATCGTCGTCGGCGCCGAGATCACCTTGGCCTCGGACATCGAGACGCCGGGCGCGGTGTCGTGGTCGTTGTCCCGCAGCGTCGCGCACTCGCCGACCTGCGCGCGCGCGTCGAGCACGAGGCGTTCGACGGTGCTCACCACGACGTAGTGCATGAGCTTCACCTTGTCGCCGAGCTCGAACGCCGCCCCCGGCCACACGTCGAGCACCACGCCGACGCCGAGGTAGACGTCGTCGCCGAGCCGCCAGCCGGAGTGCGGCAGGTGGCGCAGGTGCACGTTCTTCTCGACGCGCAGGCCGCTGCCGACCTGGCCGCCCCACAGCCTGATCCACCACGCCAGCCGCCGGCCGCGCAGGCGCCGGGCGGCGTCCTGGCGGCGCTTCCAGCGGGTCCGCATCGCTAGCGGCACAACGCCTCCAGCTCGCCGAGCAGCCGTCCGGCCTGGCCCTCCAGCGAGTACCGCTCCCGCGCCCGCCGCGCTCCGGCCTCGCCGAGCCGGCGCGCCAGCGCGGGGTCGGCCAGCACCTCGCGCAACGCCGCCGCGAGCGCGTCCGGGTCGTCCGGCTCGACCAGCCGGCCGACCTCGGCGTCGACCATCTCGGGGATGCCGACGACGTTCGTGGAGACCACGGGCACGCCGCGCATCATCGCCTCGATCAGCACCGTCGGCATCGCGTCGCGGTCGCCGTCGGGCGCGATCCGGCACGGCAGCGCGAACACCCGCGCGGCCGCGATCCGCTCCAGCGCCTCCCCGTGCGGGAGCGAGCCGCGGAACGTCACGTTCGGCGGCGCCGACTCCTTCAGCGCGTCGAGCAGCGGCCCGTCGCCGACCACCTCGCAGGTGGCGTCCGGCAACGCGGCCATCGCCGCGACGAGCGTGTCCACGCCCTTCTTCGGCACCAGCCGGGCGACCGTCACGACGTCGACGTCCGGCTCGCGCGCCACCCGCGGCGGCACCTCGACGCCGCAGGTGATGACCTCGGCGGGCGCGCCGAGCAGGCGGCGGTTGTACTCGCAGACCGTCACGACGAGGTCCGCGCGGCGGACCTTGGCGCGCAGGTTGCGTGGCTTGCCGAAGATGTCGTTCGCGTGCAGCGTCACCGACCACGGCACGCCGAGCAGCGCGCCGAGCAGCGCCGCGGTCGCCGCGCCCGACCAGCCGAAGTGCGTGTGCACCACGTCCGCGTCGAGCGACCGCGCGACGCCGGGCAGCCGCCACCAGCGCACCTGCTCCGACCGCCGCCCCATCTCCGAACGCAGCGCCCACACCAGCCCGAGGAACCGCGCGTAGCGCACCGGGTGCCGCGCCAGCCACGCGGCGTGCGCGCCGAGCGCGTTCGGTGCGGCGCTGACGTAGACGGTGTCCCCGCGCACGTCCTCGCCGCGCTCGTTCGACACCACCGTGACGCCGACGCCGCGCCGGCGCAGCTCGGCCATCTCCAGGTCCACGAACGTCTGCGACCGCTGCGCGTGCCGCATCAGCGCGTAGACGGCGTTCATCGGATCTCGAACGCCGGGTCGACGTCCACGATCCCCTCGCCGCCGTCCCGGTCCGCGACGCCGAACCGGTAGATGGAGTTCTCGGTCAGCAGGAACGTCTTGTAGTCCGTCGTCGCGATCGCCAGGTCGACGAGGTAGCCGCCGCCGGCGAACGCGAGCGTCACGTCGAGCGCCAGCTCGCACGTCTCGCCGGCCTTCAGCGCGGGCAGGAACGGCCCGTCCCTGGCGATCCACCGGGCGACCATCCCGGCCCCCTCCTTGACGAACCGCCAGCCCGCCGCGGACGCCGGCGTGTCCGCGACCGCCTTGATCGTGACGGCGAGGTGCACGCGCTGCATCGGCCGCCAGAGCATCGGCTCCGCGCCGTCCTCGCCGGTCACCGTGACCGAGTCGACGACGAGCGTGCTGGAGTCGAGGCCGGCCTCGCCGACCTTCTCCAGCGCGATGCCGGACATCGTCTTGTGGTACGCGCCGACGACGTCGGTGGCCGAGCCCTCGGCGGCCTGGCGGCCGTTCTCCAGCAGCACGCCGCGGTCGGCGAGCGACAGCACGGCGGTGAGGTTGTGGGAGACGAACAGCACGCCGGCGCCGTTCGCCCGCAGCTCGCGGATGCGGTCCAGGCAGCGCACCTGGAACGGCAGGTCGCCGACCGCCAGCACCTCGTCCACGATCAGCAGCTCGGGGTCGGTGTGCACCGCGACCGCGAAGCCGAGCCGCATGAACATGCCCGACGAGTACTGCCGCACCGGCTGGTCGATCGCGTGCGCCAGCTCGGCGAACTCCACGATCTGGTCGAACGACTTCCGGATCTCCTTCGGCCCGATGCCGAGCAGCCGGGCGTTGACCTCGACGTTCTCGCGGCCGGACAGCTCGGGGTGGAAGCCGGCGCCGACCTCGATGAGCGGCGCGATGCGCCTCGGCCGCGACAACGTCCCCGTCGTCGGCCGGGTCACGCCGGCCGCGAGCTTGAGCAGCGTCGACTTGCCGGCGCCGTTCTGGCCGATGACCGCGACGATCTCGCCGCGGTCGACGGTGAGGTCGAGGTCGCGCAGCGCCCAGTGCTCGCGCGGCCGGTTGCGCTTGAGGAAGCCGAGCGCGATCGAGCGTTCGGGGCGGATCAGGTAGCGCTTCCCGAGACCCCGCGCCTCCAGCAGGCTCACGACACCCTCTCCACCGCGCGACGGATGCGGACGCTGGCCTCCCAGTCGAGCAGGCAGGCGCGCAGGCCCCACAGCGGGCCGACCCGCAGGCCGGCCGCCTTGGCGCGGCGCCACGCGGCGCGGGTCAGCCGCGCGCTCGGTGGCGGCTTGCCGACCCAGCGCTCGCGCTCGACGCCGCCGGCCAGCCGGTCCACCTTGGCCAGCAGGTCGCGCCGGGTCGCGCGGGCCCGGTGGGTGATCGTGGCGGCCGGCGTGTAGACGAGCCGGAAGCCGGCCGCCGTCGCGCGGCGGCCGAAGTCCGCGTCGCCGCCGGTCCGCCGCGAGGGGTCGAAGCGCACCGCGTCGAGCACCGCGCGGCGCACCGCGAGGTTGCAGGTGGCGGCGTAGCCGTCGTGCTCGACGTACGCCTGCTGGCGCAGGTGGCGTTGCGAGTCCACCCACTCGGCGGGGGTCGGCTGCGCGGAGAACAGCCACTCGACGCCGCCCCCGGACAGGTCCGCCTCGCGCAGCGCCGCGACGTGCTCGCGCACCCAGCCGGGCGAGACGAGGCAGTCGGCGTCGGTGAACAGCACCACGTCCACGTCGCCCTCGATCGCGTCGACGGCGGCGTTGCGGGCGGCGTACGAGCCGCGGTTGGGCACCACCGCGACGACCGCCGCGCCCGACTCCTCGGCGGCGCGCACGACGTCGGGGTCGCCCCCGTCGACGGCGACCACGACCTGCACCGGCCCGTCCCACTCGACCCGGGCGACCGACGCGAGCAGCTCGCGGAGGCGTTCGGTCTCGTCGAACGCCGGCACGCAGACCGCGACGCTCGTCATACGAGGTCCGCGAACTCGCCGGAACGCCGCCGGAACAGCAGCGCGCCCGCCGCCAGCAGCACGGCCGCGACGCCCACGGCGCAGAGCACCGCGGCGCCGTCCACCGGCCGGCCGAGCACCGCGGCGCGGGTGAGCGAGAGCACGCCGGTGAGCGGGTTGAGCCGGATGAACGGCCGCAGCCCGGCCGGCACCCGCGACAGGTCGTAGAGGATCGGCGAGGCGTAGACGCCGACCACCATCGCCGACTCCACGACGTAGCGGACGTCGCGGAACGCCACGTGGAACGACCCCGCGATCAGCGCCACGCCGATGATGACGAGCAGCTCGATGGCGAGCGCCACGGGCAGCAGCAGGATGCCGAGCCCGAACGACCCGAAGAACACGCTCACGCCGACGAGCACGGTCAGCGACGCGCTGAACGCGAGCGCCGTGCCGCCCGCGGCCGACACCGGGAACACCGACAGCGGCAGCGCGACCTTCTTCACCAGCGACGCGTTGTCGACCACCGACGTCGTCGCCGCGATGACCGACGACGCGAAGAACGACCACGGCAGGATGCCCGAGAGGACGTAGAGCGGGTACTTCGGCACCGCCTGCACGTGCAGGATCTTGAGGAACACGAACGACAGCACGGCCGCCTGGAACGCCGGCTGGAGCAGCGCCCACAGCATGCCGAGCGCGGCCCGCTTGTAGCGGACCTTGAAGTTCTTGCGCGACATCGCCCAGACCAGGCCGAGGTAGCGCGACAGTGCCTCGGTCACGCGCGCAGCCTCCTCGTCTGGCGCGCGCCGGCGAGCAGCGCGACGAGCAGCGCGAACAGGTCGGAGAGCTGCGTCAGCAGCGCGACGACGGTGAACCCGACGTACAGCGACGCGATGCCGCTGGTCACGGCGCGTTCGAAGATGTCGCGGCTCTTGCTGGTCAGCGCCTCCTTGAAGACCAGGATGCCGACGAGCAGGAACGCCCCCAGCGACAGCAGGCCGCCGGTGACCAGCAGGAACGCGTACTGGTTGTCGAGGGACTTCAGGCCGCTGTTCTCGCGGGCGAGCTGGCCGACGCCGACCGCGCCCTCCTCGGGCTGCTGGCCGAGCAGCGTCCACTGCGACGTGTCGGTGAGCACGTCCACGACCTGGAACCGGTACTGCGCGCTGCGCGCCTCCCGCGAGCGGGTGCCCTGCAGCGTCTCCAGCCGGCCCTGCACCTCGTCGAGGAAGCCGGTCGACAGCAGCGCGAACACCGCCACCGCGGCGACCACGAAGAACCGCTTCAGGTACGCCCGGTTGACGAACCGCAGGAGCTGGATCGCGACGCCGGCGCCGGTGACGGCGAGCGCGGCGCGGCTGCCGCTGGCCAGGATCGCGGACGCGAGGACGCCCACGACGGGCAATGCGAGGAGGCGTTCGGCGCGGCGGCCGGACGCGACGGCGAGGGTCAGCGCGAGCACCAGGCAGAGGCCCAGGAACATGCCGAACGTGATCGGCTCGCCGAACGACGCCTCGGCCCGGATGCCGCCGAACCGCGTCAGCGACACGGCCAGCTCACGCTGGTAGCCGACCGGCGCGGCGGTGAAGTACCAGTTCGAGCTCGTGGCGCGCTCGACCAGCGCGAAGATCCCCATCGCGGTGCCGGTCGCGACCAGGATGCGCGCGACGGTGACCCAGCGCGGGGCGCGCGGCGCGAGCGCCCGCCACACGACGTAGGGGAACGCGTAGCGCCACACGATGCCGGCGGCGGCGCCGGTGCCCGACGTCGTGTTGAGGTACGCCGCCATCGCGAGGAAGAGCACGTAGCCCAGGTACGCGAGGTCGAGCAGCCCCCAGCGCACCGCCGTCAGCGTCCGCAGCGCGGGCAGCGCGAGCACCATCGCGGCGGCCGTCGCCGGGACCGCGACGATGGCCAGGCCGACGAGCGGCCGGCCCCAGTAGATCGGCAGCAGCACGACGGCCGCGATGCCGGCGCCGACCGCGGCCTGGGTGCGCTGGTCGGCGAGGTACGCGGCCATGCCGAGCACCGCCGCGGCGGTGGCGGCGAGCGCGATCGTGCCGCCGCGGCTCGCGACGGCGAACACGCCGAGCGCGACGCAGGCGGCGGCCAGCGCGTTGAGCGCGGGGCCGCGCGGGATGTCGAGCGTTGTCACCCGGGCTCCCCCAGCACGTGCAGCCGCAGCAGGCGTTCGGCGACGGCGTCCCAGTCGCGCTCGGCCACCGCCGGGTCGGGCGTGTGGTCGCGCGGCCGCGCCAGCGCGTCCGCCACGGCGGCCGCGAAGGCGTCCGGCGACGCCGCCGTCACGCGCGGGCTCGTCTCGGCGAGCGACGGCAGCGTGGTCACGACGGGCAGCCCGGCGGCCAGGTACTCGAGCAGCTTCATCGGGTCCATGCTCGCAGTGAACGGCCCGGGGATGTGCGGCAACAGGCCGACGCGGGCGCGGCGCAGCAGCGCGGGCACCTCGCCGACCGGGATCGCGCCGAGCCAGCGAGCGGGGCCGGTGCGGAGGCGTTCGGCGATCTCGCCGGTGGCCGGTCCCGCGACGACGACCGGGAGGCGTTCGGCGGTGCGCAGCAGCAGGTCGACGTCGACGCGCTGCTCGATCGTGCCGACGTAGATCGCGAACGGCTCGTCCGGCAGCCCGGCCGGCGGCTCGCCGGCGGGCGTGGCGTAGGCGGCCAGGTCGACGCCGTTGCCGACGTGCACGACCGGCCGGCCGGACTCGGCGGCCAGCGACGTGGCGAGCGGCGCGGCGACCGCGGTCACCACGTCGAAGCGCGGCAGCAGCGTGTAGCCCTGCGTCGCGCGGGCGAGCGCCGAGCGCGCGGAGGAGTGCTCGCGCCAGTCGTCCACCGCGTCGAACCCGCGCCGCGCGGCCGCCAGCCGGACCGCCGCGGGGGTCCACAGCGGCGCCGCCGCGACGATCGTGCGGCTGCCGACGTGCCCGCCGAGCGCGGCGCCGATCCGCCGGGCCACGGCGCGCCAGACCACCGGGTCGAGCGGGCCGACGACGTTGGCCGGCAGCGGCGTGCGGACCGACAGCAGGCGCGCGCCGGCCAGCCAGGTCGGCTCCTCCGTGACGCGCAGCCGGCGGCCGAACGCCGGGAAGTCCACGACGGTCAGCGACTCCACCCGCGGGTCACGCACCCACCGGGTGAGCACCGCGCGCCAGCGGGTGCCGTGCGACTCGAGCCGTGCCATCCGGCTGCCCAGGAAGACGACGACGTTCATCCGCGCCCCCCGTGCGCCACAATCGGCGCCGTGCTCTCGCGGGTAGGCGTCGTCACCGTCACGTACGCCTCCGCGCCGACGATCGCCGCCTGCCTCACCGCCCTCCCGACCGAGGCGCTCGGCGCCGTCGTCGTGGTCGACAACTCCTCCCCGGACGACACCGTGGCCGTCGTCGAGTCGCTCGCCCTACCCGGGGTAACGCTGGTGCACCGCCCGAATCTCGGCTTCGGCGCCGGCAACAACGCCGGCGTCGCCGCGCTGCCGCCGGTCGTCGAGCACGTGCTGTTCCTCAACCCGGACGCGGTGATCGCCCCGGCCGACATCGAACGCCTCGCGGCGTACCTCGACGCGCACCCCTCCGTCGCGATGGCCGGGCCGCGGCTGTACAAGTCCGGCGCGCCCATCCACTCGGCCGGACGGTGGCCGACGCCGCTCACCGAGATCAAGCCGTTGCTGCCCCGGCTGCTCGGCCGCCGGCTCACCGACCGGCGGCTCGACCCGGCGTACGACGTCACCGGGCCGGTCGCGACCGTCGAGGGCGCGTGCATGATGGCCCGCCGCGCGGCGCTGGAGGCGGTGGGCGGGTTCGACCAGCGGTTCTTCCTGTTCTTCGAGGAGCTGGACCTGGCCCGGCGGTTCGCCGCCAAGGGCTGGGCGGTGCACCTCGTCGCCGAGGCGTCGGCCGAGCACCTCGTCGCCGCGTCCCGCGAAGGGACGGCCCACGGCGCGCGGCCGGAGACCGTACGCAGCCAGGCGAAGTTCTTCACGAAGTGGGGCGACTCCGCCGTGCTCGCCGTCTGGCCGCGGGTCGCGCGGGCGTCGTGGTGGCTGCGCGCCCGGCTCGGCAAGCTGCCGGCGGCCGAGCGGGCGGCGTTGCGGGAGGCGCTGCGCGACGGGCTCATGCCACGCCCCTGAGGCGTTCGACCAGCGGCGCCGCGACCTCGGCCCACGACGGCAGCCCGGTCGCGAGCGCCACGCGCTCCTGGCCCGCGCGGTCCTCGAACAGCGAGTCGATGGCCCGGGCGAACGCCGCCGGCTCGTCCGCGACGACGCACGCGCCGCCCAGCGCCCCGGGGACCGACCGCGCGGAGTACGACGTCGCCACCACCGCGCGCCCCGCCGCGAGCGCCTCGGCCACCTTGAGCTGCGTGCCGCCGCCGCTGCCCACCGGCGCGACGACGAACGCCGACCCGGCGTACTCCGCACCCAGGTCGGCCACCTCGCCCGCGACGGTGACCCGCGGGTCGCTCGCCGCGATCGCGTCGCTGCCGCGCCCGACGACGCGCAGCGCGGCGCGCGGGTGCCTCACGTGCGGCCACACGTCGTCCAGGAGCCACCGGGCGGCCGTGACGTTCGGCGCGTACGTGGCGTTGACGACCAGCAACGCCGGCCCGCCCGCCGGCGACGGCACCGGCCTGATCCAGTCCGGCCGCCCGCTGGGCACCGTGACGACGTCGCCGCCCCAGCCCCGGATCGTGGCCGCGTCGGCGTCGGAGACGGCGACGTTGAGCCAGGCGCGGCGGGCCAGCGCCGGCTCCCAGCGGCGCGCCTTGGCCGCCTCCAGCGTGTGCACCGCGCGCCACACCGGCGGCGCCGACCGGGCCAGCAGGGCGTAGCGCTCGGCCTCGACGTTGGCGAAGTCCACGACGAGCCGCGGCACGTCGACCATCGCGCCGAGGTACGAGTGCCCGGCCACCAGCGCGCGCGCGCCGCTCTCCCCGACCGCGCCGCGCACCGCGGCGACCGCGCGCGGGCCTAGCACGCTGCGGCCGAGCCGTGGCCGCGGCGACAGCGGCTGCCGCCAGCCGGGCAGCCGGTCCGCGGCGATGCCGCGCCGCCACGGCGTGCCGTCCTCGTCGGGGCCGCCCACCTCCAGCACGCCGACCCGGAACTCCTCCGCGAGCGCCGCCGCCAGCCCGGCCAGCCGCGCGCGGCCGCCGGTGTGCGGCGGCCACACCGGCTCGCCGGAGAGCAGCAGGACGTCGGCCCTCACCGCGGCAGGGCCGCCTCGAACTCGCGCACCTTCTCCGGGTGCAGCGCCGCCATCTCCGCCGCCAGCCGGGCGGACTCCGCGCGCGCCGTACGCACCGCCTCGGCCAGCACCGCGCCGCCGCGCCCGGCGAACACCGCGCCCCGCGTGAAGTACGCGCGCAGCGTCTCCGTGTCGCTCGCGACGAGCGGCCGGTGCGCGGCGAGCGCCTCGTAGCCGGCGCGCTGCATCGTGTACTCGCGGGTGGTCAGCGCGAGCACCACGCCCGCGCCGGCCAGCAGGTCGGCGTACTCGGCGTCGGTCAGCCAGCCGGTCAGGTGGACGTTCGGCGGCGTGGTCCCGGCGACCCCGGCGGGCGCGCGGCCGGTGACGCGGAACGGCACGTCGGGCAGCAGCCGGGCCGCCTCGACCACGTCCTCCCACGGCTCGTCGGACCACCACGACGCGGGGAAGACCACGTCGTCGCGCACCTCGCCGGCCGCGGGCCACGGCAACGGCGGGTCGTCCAGCGTGCCGACGTTCGCTACGCCGAGCGCGCGGAGGCGGGCGGCGAGCGGCTCGTTCGTCACGAGGGTCAGGCTCGCGCGCGCGGCCCACCGGGCGAAGGACCGGCGCGGCGTGCCGTCGCCGGACAGCACCGCGCCGGTGTGCGCGTCGACCACGACGCGGGCGCGGAACAGCCGGCCGTAGACCACCGCGATCGCGACGAGCAGCGTCGGCGGCGCCATCACGTAGAGCGTCTCGGGGCGCTTGCGGAGCAGCAGCGCGACGGTCCGCGCCGCCTGGACCGCGTAGCGCAGCGGCGCCGTGCGCCGGTCCCCGAGGCGGCCGACCGCCACGAACGCCGCCTCCGCGCCGAGGGCCTCGGCCAGCCCGGCGGAGCGGCCGTGGTGGCGGATCCAGGAGACGAACAGCGTCACGAGGCGCGCACCCGTTCGACGGCGGCGCGGTAGGCCTCCGGCTCGACGCCGAGGCGCGAGTGCAGCATCCCGAGGACGCAGCCCTCGTGCTCGACCGCGGAGCGGAGGTCGTGCTCGAACGACTCGCCGAACTCGAAGAACAGCCGGCACCATCGCCGGTCCACCGGCACCACCTCACACATCCCGTCGACGTGCCGCGCGAACAGGCCGTACGTCGTGTACTCCGTGGCGAACGCGTCCACCATCGCCGCCCACCACGCCCGGCCGGTCGTCTCCTCGACGTGCCGCAGCAGCCGGCTCACCGTCGGGCCGTGCAGCGGCGTCGCCTGGCCGACGTAGGTGCGCGACGTGCCGACGTCGCCGATGCCGAGGAACGCGCTCGACGCGGCCAGGTAGCGGTGGATCGACTCGCCGACCGGGAAGTCCACCAGCTCGTGCAGCTCGCACGGCGGCCCGAGCACGCCGAACGGCGCCCACGGCCGCACCGCGAACACGTCGCTGTCCACGCAGACCCACGCGTCCAGGCCGAGCCGCTCGCCGATCGCGAGCTTGACCCACTGCTGGGTCCACCAGCCGGACATCGCCTTCTTCGGGTCGCGGTTCCACGGCAGCGCGCGGCGCCAGCGGTCGCGGCCGCGCAGCCGGGCGCGCTCGACCTCGGGCGGCAGCACGTCGGCGGTCACGACCAGCTCGGCGCCGGGCAGCCCGGCGAACGACGCCCGCTCCTCGGGTGGCACCACGACGACGTGCCGCGCCTCGACGCCGGCCGCCTCGAAGGTCTCCCGCTGGAACCGCACCCGCGCCGCGTCGAACGCGTGCGACGGCGTCACGAGCGCGTACGACGGCACCCCCAGACCCTACGGCCGAGATGCCGTTCCTGCGCCGGTTTCAACGATCTTCGGCGAGGTCGGAGATCTTCCGCACGAGCCGGTCGAGCGCGGCGACCTGCTCGAAGCCGTGGTGCGCGTAGAAGTCCGCCGCGAAGTCGTCGATCGCGTCGACCACGACGTAGCGCGCGGCGACGGCGCGCGTCGCGTCGAGCACGCGGCCCAGCGCGTCCGCGAGCAGGGCGGCGCCGAGCCCTCGCCCCTGCAGGTCCTTGTGCAGCGCGAGCTTGGCCAGCAGCACGGCCGGCACCTGTGCGGGGTCCCCGCGACCGAGCCGGCGCGGCAGCGAAGCGCGCGAGAGGGTGTGTGCCGCGAGGGCGTAGTACCCGACGACCCGGCCCCCGCCGTCGAGCCACACGAACGTCCGCGCCGTGCGCTTCGCCTCGGCGCCGCGGGCGTGGTCCCGCAGCCACCGGTCCAGGTCGGGCTGAGCGCTGTCGAAGTCGTCCAGCGCGTGCGTGTCGTCCAGCGGCACCGACCGGAACACGGGTCACTCCGCGACGACGACGTCCCGCGCGCGCTGGAACGCCCGGCGCATCGGCTCGTTCGGGACCGGCGGGCGGTCGAGGGCGTCGAGCAGCTCCTGGAAGAACTCCGGGGACACCCGCGTCTCGTGCATGGTGGCGCGCAGCACCTCGGCCGCCGCGCGTTCCAGCGTGTTGCGCACCCACTCCGAGACCGGGAGCTCCAGGACCTCCGCCGCGCGCTCGATCTCCGCGCGCTGCTCCTCCGGGAGCCTGATCTCCAGCCGTGCCGTCGCCGTCGCCAAGCCGCACCTCCTCCGTACGGACAAACGTACGGACGCCCCCCCCGGTCCGTCAAGCAGGCGTCAGCGCACCGCGCGGTAGGTGCAGATCAGCACGCCGGTCTTCGCCTGCGTCACCGAGGCGAGCTCGAGGTCGCGCTTCACCCCGGTCTCGGGGAACACCCGCTTGCCGCCGCCAAGCAGCACCGGCTCGATCATCAGCCGGTACTCGTCGACCAGGTCGTGCTCGACGAGCTGGCGGGCCAGCGTCGGGCTGCCCATCACTTGGATGCCGCCGCCCTCGCGCTCGCGCAGCGCGCGGATCGCGCCGATCGCGTCGCCGGCGGGCAGCAGCGTGGTGTTCGTCCACGTCAGGTCAGCCGACGTGAGCGTCCGCGACGCGACGTACTTCGGGATCTCGTTCATCCGGTCGGCGAACGGGTCGCCCGCGCGCTCGGGCCAGGCACCGGCCATGGTCTGCCAGGTACGCCGCCCGAACAGCAGCGCCTCGGTCGCCGACATCACATCGTCGACCGCGTCGCCCATCGTCTCGACGTCGAACAGCGGCATCGACCAGCCGCCGTGCGCGAAGCCGCCGTCGGTGTCCTCCTCGGCGCCGCCGGGCGCCTGCACCACGCCGTCGAGGGACATGAAGTCGCTGAGGATGATCTGCATCGTTCGCTCCGTAGGTGTGCCGGGGTCGTCTGGCAGTGCAGACGCTCCGGGCCGCGCGGACTCATCGGTCCGCGCCGACGCTACAGGCGATGGATGTTGTCGGCCTCCGCGTCGAGGCCCCGGGTGTCCAGCAGCGCCGGAACCTCGCGGGCCACGGCGAGCACGTCGAACTCCGGGTGCGCGGTGAGCAGCACCGCCACGTCGGCCGACGCGAGCACCTCGGGCGTGAGCTCCGCCGACTCCAGCGTCTCCCCGCCGAACGACACCGACGGCACCCGCGGGTCCGCGTAGACGACGCGGGCGCCCTTGGCGCGCAGCCGCTCCATGACCTCGATCGCGGGTGACTCGCGGACGTCGGACACGCCCGGCTTGTACGCCGCGCCGAGGCAGAGCACGGTCGCCTTCGACAGCGCCACGCCCTGGTCGTTGAGCAGGTCGCCGAGCCGCGAGACGACGTACGCCGGCATCGCGCGGTTGACCTCCTGCGCCAGCTCCACGAAGCGGAACGAGTGCCCGCGCGTCCGCAGCCGCCACGACAGGTACGACGGGTCGACCGGGATGCAGTGGCCGCCGACGCCGGGCCCCGGGTAGAACGGCATGAAGCCGAACGGCTTGGTGCCCGCCGCGCGGATGACCTCCCACAGGTCGATGCCGAGCTGGTGGCAGAACACCGCCATCTCGTTGACCAGCGCGATGTTGACGTGCCGGAACGTGTTCTCCAGCAGCTTGGCCATCTCGGCCTCGCGGGTGCCGCGGACCGGGACGACCTCGTCGCAGATCTTCCGGTAGAAGTCGCACGCCGCCGCGGTCGCGGCCGGCGAGCAGCCGCCGACGACCTTGGGCGTGTTGCGCAGCGTCCAGCGGTTGTTCGTCGGGTCGATCCGCTCCGGCGAGTAGGCGAGGAGGAACTCCTCGTCCACGGCCAGGCCGCTGCCCGACATCAGCAACGGCGCCACGACTTCGTCCGTGGTGCCTGGATACGTCGTCGACTCCAGGATCACCAGGTCGCCCGGCGCCAGCACGGTGGCGATCGCCGACGACGCGCCCTCGACGTAGGCCAGGTCGGGCTCGTGCTCGCGCAACGGCGTCGGCACGCAGATCACGTAGACCTTGGCCTCGCGCGCGGCCTCGATGTCGGCCGACACGGTGAACCCGGCCGCGAGCGCGGCGGCGAGGGAGTCGTTCGAGATGTCCTCGATGCCGCTCTCGCCGGCGGACAGCGCCGCGACGCGCGCGGGGGAGGCGTCGTAGCCGACGACGACCGAGCCGGCCTCGGCCAGCGCGACGGCGAGCGGCAGCCCGACGTAGCCGAGCCCGACGACGCAGACGTCAGGCGACGGCGACATCGGCAGAGGACTCCACGTAGGCGGCGGCCGGGGCGAGGGTCTGCGCGACCGGCGACGCCGTGCGGCGGGTGCTGGCGAGCGGCGGCGCCACCGTGGTCAGCACCGCGGCGATGCGCTCCGCCGCCATGCCGTCCCACAGCTCGGGCCGGCGCTCCGAACGCATCCGGGGCGCGTCGTCGTACGCCTGCACGATGTCGACGGGGTTGGTCCCCACGACGACGTTCGTGCCGTGCGTCACGGTCATCGGCCGCTCGGTGGTCTCGCGCAGCGTGATGCACGGGACGCCGAGGACCGTCGTCTCCTCCTGGATACCGCCGCTGTCGGTGAGCACCACCGCAGCGTGGTCCATCAGCGCGATGCAGTCCAGGTAGCCGAGCGGCTCGATCAGCCGGACGCCGTGCATCTCCTCGACGCGCTCCATCAGGCCGTGCTCGACGAGCTTGGCGCGGGTGCGCGGGTGGACCGGGAAGACGACCGGGCGGTCGTACGCCACGACCTCGACCGCGTCGAGCAGCCGGGACAGCGTCTCGGCGCAGTCGACGTTCGACGGGCGGTGCAGCGTGAGCAGCGTGTAGCCCTGCGGGCGCAGGTCGAGGCGGCGCAGCAGCGACACCGCGTCGGCGCGCTGCCGGTTCGCGAGCAGCGAGTCGACCATGACGTTGCCGACGCAGTAGACGCGCTCGCGGCCGACGCCCTCGAGCATCAGGTTCTGGTCGCCGTCGGGCGACGGCGTCAGCAGCCAGTCCGACAGCGCGTCGACCATGATCCGGTTGATCTCCTCCGGCATCGAACGGTCGTCCGAGCGCAGGCCCGCCTCGACGTGCGCGACGGGGACGCCGGCCTTGGCCGCGACGAGCGCGCAGGCGAGCGTGGAGTTGACGTCGCCCACGACGACGACGCAGTAGGGCCGGACATCGTTCAGCACCGGCTCGAACGCCGCCATGACGGCACCGGTCATCTCGCCGTGCGTGCCGGAGCCGACGCCGAGGCGCACGTCGGGCGCGCGCATGCCGAGGTCGCGGAAGAACGCGTCCGACATCTTCTCGTCGTAGTGCTGGCCGGTGTGCACCAGCGTGACGTCGACGTTCCGCTCCTCCAGGGCGCGGATCACCGGCGCGATCTTCATGAAGTTCGGACGCGCGGCCCCCACCACGATCATCCGCATGCGCTCCATCTAGCGTCCCCTCCACCATTCACGGCAGGTCAGCCAGACGAACCGGCTGTTGCCGACGAGGTACCTGCGGAACATGCGTCGCGGCTCGTGCAGCAGGCGCCAGGTCCACTCGAGACCCGCCTTCTGCATCCACCGCGGCGCCCTCGTCACGACGCCGGCGACGACGTCGAACGAGCCCCCCACCCCCATCTGGAACGGCACGCCGAGCGCGTCCATGTGCCGGGCCAGGAACCTCTCCTTGCGCGGCGTCGGGACCGCCACCAGGAGGACCTTCGCGCCGGACGCCGCGATGTCCGCGACGACCTGCGCCTCCTCGTCAGCAGTCCAGAAGCCGTTCCGGTGACCTGCGACCTTGAGCCCCGTGTGACGAAGGGCCTCGACCTCGACCACCTTGTTGACTACGTCGTCCGTGGCGCCGAGGAAGTAAACCGGCCATTCGGCCGATGCCGAACGCGCCAAAACCGCATCCATCAGGTCGATACCGGCCACGCGTTCCGGGACCTTGTGCCCTAGCAGGCGGGCCGCCCAGACCACGGCCTGACCGTCCGCGTTGACCAGGGCGCAGCTCGACACGATGTCGCGCATCTCGGGGTCGTCCTCGCAGAGCACGACCTTCGCGGCGTTGAGGACGACGTGCTGGTGCGGCTCGCCGGACTCGACCAGCTCCGCGACCCGCTCGACGGTCTCGTCGAGGGTCAGCGCGTCGAGCGGGAGCCCGAACACCTCCACGCGGGCACGGCGGGACGCGGCGCGTCGCTCGCCGTCACCGGCGAACGCGTTCGAGAACAGCACCGTCATTCGGACCCCACCAGACCGCAGACATGACGAAGCCCCGTGTCCCCTTGCTGGGCTTCCCGGACGAGTCCCGCACCGCCCCCCGGCGCGTCACTCGAACAGGTCAACGCGCGAGTGCCGGAAAGGTCGCGCGATCGGCGTGTTTCGCTTGCGCTAAACGGACATTCGTGGCAAGTCGGTCATGCGGCCTTGGCCCGGCCCCGTCCGGCGAGCAACCAGGCGTCCCGCAGCGCGGCCCGCTGGACCAGCGCGAGGCCGGCCCCGTAGACGACGAGCGACACCCCCGCCGCGGTGAGCGCGGAGAGCACCGACTCGCCCATCGCGTGGGACAGCGACCAGCCGGCGGCCGCCGCGACGAACGCCACCAGCGTCGGCGCGACGAGCCGCGGGTAGAGCGGCACGTCGAGGTGCCGGCGGACGCCGCGGGCCAGCACCACGGTCTCGACCACGCAGGCGACGAGCCAGCCGACGCCGTGCGCCTGCACGCCGATGAGCGGCAGCAGCGGGAACACCACCGCGAACCGCGCCGCCGTCTGGTACAGCAGGCTGCGCAGCACCCGCCCGGCGTCGCCGACGGCGTAGAGGTAGCCGGCCGCGGCCGTCGACACCGGCCCGGAGAACATCAGCCCGGCCGACGCCCACGGGATCACCGCGGCGGCCGGCGCCCACTTCTCGCCGAACAGCGCGGCCACCCCGACGTCGGCCGCCGCGACGAGCGGCACGAGCAGCGCGCCGGTCATCACGAGCCCGAGCGAGATGCCGCGGCGGATCGTCTCCCGGACGTCGACGCCGCTGGACACCAGCCGCGACATCGCGGGGAACGACACCCGCCACAGCGAGGTGAACAGCAGGAACGGCACCACGAGCAGCTTCTCGGACAGGCTCCACAGGCCGAGCACGTGGACGCCGACGAGCGCGGCGGTGCCGAGGTTCAGCCCCTCGTCGCGCAGCACGTTGGCGAACGACACGAGCTGGTACTGCACGCCGAACCGCAGCACCGTGCGCACCGCCGAGACGTCCCAGCGCGGCCGCAGCGAGCGCACCGGCGAGACGAGGAGCATCGTCACGGTCCCGCCGAGCGCGCGGGCGAGCATCGCGGTCGCCAGGCCCCACACGCCCCAGCCGAGCGCGACCGTGCCGATGGCCCAGCCGAAGTACGCGACCGAGTCGACGACCTCGACGAACGCCAGCGGCCGGTAGTCGAGGCGGCGTTCGAGCACGATCGTGCCCGGCGTGCGCAGGCCGCCGATCGGCAGGCTCGCGACCATCACCGCGGTGACCTGGCCGATGAGGCCGAACGGCGCCCCGATCAGCGCCACGAGCACCGCGACCGCGGCGGTCCCGGCGAGCTGGAGGGCGAGCACCGCCTCGAGCTCGCGGCGGGTCGGCGGCTCGGGCCGGCGGATCAGCCCGGCGGCCAGGCCGGCATCGGAGAGGAAGCCGGCGAACGTCAGGAACGTCGCGCCGAACGCCACGATCCCGAACTGCTCCGGCACCAGCATCCGGGCCAGCGCGATGTTGCCGACCAGGCCGAGCGCCCGCAGCACCACGCCGCGCGCGCCGAGCAGGACCGCGCCGGAGAGCGCGCGCCGCGCGACGTCGCCCGGAGCCATCTCCTGCTCGTCCGGGAGCGGCTCGCGGTCCATGTCGTTGGGGCGTTCGCCGTGGCGCCCGCCACTCCTGCGGCTCAGTACGCGCCCCGCCCCCGCAGCACGGCCCCCACGGTCTTCCAGAGGATCATGAAGTCGAGCGCCACGGACCAGTTCTCGACGTAGTGCAGGTCGAGGCGCACGCTCTCCTCCCACGTCAGGTCGCTGCGGCCGGACACCTGCCACAGGCCGGTGAGGCCCGGCTTCACCAGCAGGCGGCGGCGAACGTCGGAACGGTACGCCGCCACCTCCGACGGCAGCGGCGGCCGCGGCCCGACGAGGCTCATGTCGCCGGCGACGACGTTGAGGATCTGCGGCAGCTCGTCCAGCGAGAGCCGGCGCAGCACCCGCCCCACCGGCGTCACGCGCGGGTCGCGGCGGATCTTGAACAGCAGCCCGTCGTGCTCGTTGAGGTCGGCCAGCTCCTCCCGCACGGCCTCCGCGTCGGGGCGCATCGACCGGAACTTCCAGAGCGTGAACTCCCGGCCGTCCTTGCCGACCCGCTTCTGCCGGAAGAACACCGGGCCCGGGCTCGTCGTCTTGATGGCCACGGCGATGACCGCCAGGAACGGCAGCGCGGCCAGCAGCACGAGGGACGCGACGGTCCGGTCGAACACCCCCTTGAACACCCGGCGCGCGCCGGTGAACTCCGGCTCCTCGACGTGCAGCAGCGGCAGCCCGGCGACCGGGCGGATCGAGATGCGCGGGCCGGCGATGTTCGTGATGGCCGGCGCGACGACCAGGTCCACGCCGGTGCCCTCGAGCTGCCAGGAGAGGCGGCGCACGCCCTCGGTGCCCATCGCCCAGCCCCCGGCGACCGCGACGGTGTCGGCGTCGACGTCGGCGACCCGCTCGGCCGCGTCGAGCGGCACGCCGACGACCGGCACCTCCTCGCCGTCCACGACGAGCGGCTCGTCGGTCTGCGGCACGCACGCGCCGACGACCCGGAAGCCCGCGTACGGCGCCAGCCGCGCCTCGCGCACCAGCTCCTCGACCGCGTCGCGGGCGCCCACCGCGAGCACGCGGTGCGACGCCCGGCCGGACTTGCGGAGCTGGTGCAGCACCTTGCGGGTGGCGTAGCGGCCGCCGAGCAGCAGCGCCGTGCCGAGCGGGAACACCAGGCCGACGAACGACCGGGACAGCGGCAGCGCGGAGGCGAACGCCACGGTGGCGACGACCGCGAGCAGGCGTACCGACGCGTCGAAGACCCGGCGGAACTCCTCGCTGCCCACGCCGACGAACCGCGGCTCGTACGCCCGGGCGGCGCCGAGCATGGCGAGCCACACCGGCACCAGCCCGGCCACGAGCGCCGGGTAGCCGATGCCGCGCACCTGGGCGTCGCGGATGCCGTCCACGACCACCGCGACGAGACCGGCGGCGCTGACGAGCGCCGCGTCGATCGCCACGAGCACCAGCGTGTAGCGGCGGACCCAGGGCGGCTGCCGGACGACCTCGTCCACGGAGACGGGCAGCCCCAGCGCGTCGCGCGGCGCGACGTCGCGCCGGCGCGCGCGGCGGCCGCGGTCGGCGGGCGCCACGGACATCGCTGGGGGACCTCCTCGCGCGGACTCGCCTGCACTCGTTCGGGCTCTGGGGTGAACGCGAGGCCCCCCGATACCTCGCGCATGCGACGTTAGACCGCGAAGGGGGCTCTCCGGGGCGACACACGTCGATTGCCTCGGGCCGAGGTGCGGCGGAGGGGTTGCGCGGGCAGGTAGCCTCGGCCTCGTGCGCCGTTCCCGCTCCTCCCTGCGCGCCGTTGCCGCGCTCCTCGTCCTGCTCGCCGTGCCGCTGCTGCCGCGCGCCGCGGTCGCCGACCCGAGCAAGGAGACGCTCGCCGCGAAGAAGGAGCTGGCCCGGCTCAACGTCGAGATCTCCGTCGCCACCGAGGACTACGACGAGGCGCAGATCCGCCTCGCCACCGCCCGCCGCGCGGCCGCCCGCGCGCAGGGCCGGGTCGCGGAGAAGGAACGCGCCGTGGCGGCGTTGCGGGAGGGCGTCGGCTCGCTGATCTCGTCCGCGTACCAGTCCGGCGGCGGGGTCGACCCGGTGCTGCGGCTGATGACGTCCGCGACGCCGGACAACTTCCTCAGCCGGGCCGGCACGATCGACGCGATCGCGCGCAACCAGCACGGGCAGCTCCGCACGCTGCAGGCCGCCCGCAACTCGCTGTCGCAGGAGCAGGCGCTGGCCCGCGAGAAGGTCGCCGAGGCCGACCGCATCGCCGCCGCGATGGACGCCACCCGCGAGCGCATCGAGAAGGCCATCGCCCGCCAGCAGGTGCTCGTCGCCAAGCTGGAGAGCGCCGACGCCCGGCGCGAACGCCTCGAACGCGAGGCCGCCGAGCGCCGGGCCGCGCAGCTCGCCGCCGCCCGGGCGCGGGAGGCCGCGCGCAAGGCCGCCGAGGCCGCCCGCAAGGCCGCCGCCGCCCGCGCGACCCGGTCGCGTTCGGTCCCCGTCTACACCGGCCCCGCGTCGGGCCGCGCGTCGATCGCCGTCGCGGAGGCGTACCGGCAGCTCGGCAAGCCGTACCAGTGGGCCGCGGCCGGCCCCGACCGCTTCGACTGCTCCGGCCTGACGATGTGGGTGTGGGCGAAGGCCGGGGTGTCGTTGCCGCACTCCTCGCGGATGCAGTTCAACGAGGGCCGGCACGTGTCGCAGTCGGAGCTGCAGCCGGGTGACCTCGTGTTCTACGGCAGCCCGATCCACCACGTCGGCATCTACGTCGGCAACGGCCAGTACATCCACGCGCCGCAGACCGGCGACGTCGTCAAGGTCAGCAGCGTCTTCCGCGACGACTACACGGGCGCCGTCCGCCTCTGACGCGGACCCGCGCGACCGCCGGACAAGCGGCGCCGCGAGCCCTACCCTGATCGCGTCCGCGGCTCCCAGCCCCGCGGGCGTGGGGGTGGGGCAGGTGGGGGACTCTCGCGTCGCGCGCTTCGTGCGCGCCGACGGCGGGCCGTTCGCGCTCGCGGTGTTCCGGATCGCGCTGTTCGCGGTCGTGCTGCGGATGACGCTCGCCCTGTGGGGGCGGGTCGTGACGTTCGCCGGGCTGCCGCGGTCGTCGATCGTGCCGCCGTGGCGGCTGCGCCGCGTCCTCGCGGTGACGCCGATCTCGCCGGGGCTCGCCCGCGCGGCGGGCGCGCTCCTCGTCGTCGCGTGCGTCTGCGGCATCGCCGGGCTCTACGCCCGCACCGCCGCCGCGGTCACGACGGTCACCGGCGTCTACTTCCTCGGCATCCCGGCGTTCTTCGGCAAGGTCGACCACGGCATGCACGTGCTGTGGTTCGCCGCGCTGCTCGCGGTGAGCCCGTGCGCCGACGTGCTGTCGGTGGACGGCGCCCGCCGCGCCTGGCGCCGCGCCGACACCGGTGACGTCGCGCCCCCTGCGCCAGGCCGGGCGTACGGCCTGCCGCTGCGCCTCGTCTGGCTGCTCGTCGGCGCGGTCTATCTCTTCCCCGGCCTCGCCAAGGTGCGCTCCGACGGGCTGCACTGGGCCTGGTCGGACAACCTGCGCAACATCGCGTTCGCCAAGTGGCTGGAGAACGACCGCCTCCCCGGGTTCGCGAGGGCGGTCGAGTCGCACGGCACGCCGTTACGGCTCGTCGCGCTGGGCGCGCTGGTCTTCGAGATCGGGTTCACCGTCGCGCTGTTCTGGCGCACGTCGCGGATCGTCGCCGTCAGCGCCGGCCTGACGTTCCACGTGCTGGCGCGCTACGTGCTGCTCATCGACTTCTGGCCGCTGTACTGGCTCTACGTCGTGTTCGTGCCGTGGGACGACGTGTTCGCGGCGGTGGGGCGGCGGCTGTTCCGGACCGCGTCGACGGCCGTGTACGACGACGGCTGCGGCATCTGCCGCCGGACCGTCGCGACGCTGCGCACGGTCGACCTGCTGCGCCGCGTCGAGTGGGTCCCCGCGTCCACCGCCGACGTCGGCATCGCGCGCGACGCGCTGCTCGCCGACCTGCACCACGTCGAGGACGGGCGGGTGACGACCGGGTTCGAGGCGTACCGGCGGATCGTGCGGCGCTACCCGCTGCTATGGCCCGCGCTGCCGTTGCTCCACCTGCCGCCGGTCGCCGCGCTCGGCCGGCGCGTCTACCGGCACGTCGCCGACACCCGCGCCTGCGCCGTCGCGCCGCTGCCCGCGCCCACCGGCCCCACCGTGACGCCGCCCCGCCCGCGCGCCGTCGCGGCGGTGTTCGCGACCATCGCGGTCCCGGCGTTCGCGCTCGGGCTGCTCCGCATCGACCAGGCGTGGCCGGTCGCCATGTACCCCGGCTTCGAGGGCTACCACCCGGCGACGCTCGCCCGCGTCGACGCCACCGCCGACGGCGTTCCGTACGACCTCCGCGCGGCGCTCGGGCAGAGCCCGCCGGGCTGGACCGCGATCTCGCGGCGGCTGGCCGGCGCCGACGAGGCGCACCGCGGCAGCACCGCGCTCGCGCTGTACCGCGCCGCGTGCGCCGCCGACCCTTCGCTGCGCGGCGCCCGCGTCGCGCTGCGGCTGTCGACCGTGTCCACCGTGCCGTCGCAGCGTGCGGCGCCGCCGTTGGAGTCGGTGCTGGTGGCCGAGTACGGCCCCGGCTGCGACGCGTGACGGCGACTTCGCCATTCCGATTGCGGGGTCCCGGAACCCCACGTACCGTGGCGGTACACGGGAAAGGAGGTGGTCCGGAGAATGCATAGTCATCGGACTCGTGAGGTGGCTGTCCGCTAGCCGCCGGTCCTGAAGTGCCTCCGGGCGCCTCCCGGCGTTCGGCGGAGACCAAGACAGACACCGCGCCCCCGGGTGCCGGCCCTCGTCCAGCCGGCCCTCGCGCGAACGGCCACCCGGCCGCTCGCCGAGGCAAGCCCGGGGGTTGTCTGCTGTCCGGGGCCGGTCCGGGCCGGTCCGCTACCGCCGCAAACCCACCCGCAAATGGTCCTACCGGGTCATGGCCCGAACGCCGTTCGCCTCTCTACCGTGGACCGCGCGTGCCAGTCCCGCCTTCCCCCGCTGTGAGGACCATGACCGCGCCGTCCCGGGCCGCCCGCGCACGCGGCCTGATCCCCCTCGCCGTCCTCGTCGGTGGCGTGCTCGCGTCCGTCTCGTCGGCGGCGTACCTGCGCAGCGTGCAGTCCCGCGACACGCGCGAACGGTTCCTCCACCGCGCCACCGAGGCGACCGCCTCGCTGACCCGGACGCTCGACCACGGCGGCGACACACTGCGCGGCGCGCGCGGGCTGTTCGACGGCTCTGACGAGGTGAGCGCGACGGAGTTCGCGCGCTACGTCGAGTCGCTGGACGTCGACGAGCACTACCCCGGCCTCTACGCCGTCGCCTACCTGCGCGGCGACCGTTCCGTCGCCTACGTCGGCCCGACCGGCCGCGACGCGGGCGCGGTCTCCCCGCTCAACCCCTCCGACGCGGTCCGCGACGCGCAGGACCGCGCCCGCGACAGCGGGCTGCCGGTCGCGACGCCGCCGATCCGGCTGCGCTCCGACCTCGACGGCGCGACCGCGTTCCTCGTGTACCTGCCGGTCTACCGCGGCGGCGGGACGCCGCTGACCGAGGAGTCGCGCCGCTCGCTGCACACCGGCTGGGTCGCCAACGCCTACCGCGGCGCCGACTTCGTGCGCGGCGCGGCCGAGGCGTCGCCGGTCGCCGTGGCGCTGTACCAGGGCGAGACGCTCGTCGGCGCGTCGGCCGGCTGGGAGCCCGCGCGGGAGAGCCGGCTGCGCCGCACCACGCGGACCACGCTGTACGAGGCCCCGTGGGTCGTGCGCGCGGTCGCCCGGCCGGGCTTCACGCCCACGTCGTACGTCGTCGCCCCCTGGCTGGTGCTGGCCGGCGGGCTGCTCGTCACGGCGCTGCTCGCGTTCATGGCGTGGGTGCTGCACACCGCGCGCCGCCGCGCCGAGGAGGCCGTGGCGAGGACCACCCGGACGCTGCGCGAGAGCGAGGAACGGTTCCGCGCGCTCGCCGACCACTCGCCGACCGGCGTGTTCTTCTCCAGCGCCGTCGGGGAGCTGGAGTACTGGAACCCGCGGCTCGCCGAGATCGCGGGGGCCGAGGACCTCGCCGACGACCCGATGGCGCGGCTGCACCCGGCTGACCTCCCGCGCCTCACCGCGACCTGGGAGAAGTGCCTCGGCGACGGCAGCGTGTTCCGCGGCCAGTACCGGATCCTCCGGCCGGACGGCTCGATGCGCTGGCTCGACCTGTCGTCCGCGCCGACCCGCGACGAGCGCGGCGAGATCAGCGGCTGGGTCGGCGCCGCGACGGACGTCACGGACATCGTGTCCTCGGCCCGGCACAGCACCCGGCTGACCCGCATCCTCGAGCACACCACCGACCTGGTGACCCTGACCGACCCGAACGGCGAGGTGGTCTGGGCGAACGAGGCCGCGCGGTCCTACCTGCGCAGCGTCGGCATCGTTCCGCACGGGCTCGCCGACCTGATCGCGCCGAGCGCGCGACGGTACTTCGAGGAGTCGGTGCTGCCCGTGCTGCGCCGCGACGGCGTGTGGTCCGGCGAGGTGTCCCTCGTCGCGCCCGAGGGCCGGGAGGTCCCTGTCTCCCAGCTGATCCAGGCGCACGTCGGCGAGGACGGCGTGGTCCAGTACTACTCGTTCAGCGCCCGCGACCTGAGCGAGCGCCGGGACTACCAGAGCCGCCTCGCGCACGAGGTGCTGCACGACCGGCTCACCGGGCTGCCGAACCGCGCGCTCTTCGTCGACCGGCTGACCCAGGGCCTCGCCCGCACCGGGCGGCGGGAGTCGCTGCTCGCGGTGCTGTTCGTGGACCTCGACCGCTTCAAGGTCGTCAACGACTCCCTCGGCCACGAGGCCGGCGACCGGCTGCTGGTGGACGTCGCGCAACGCCTCCAGGGCGTGCTGCGCTCGGGCGACACGGCGGCGCGGTTCGGCGGCGACGAGTTCACGCTCGTCTGCGAGGAGGTCGTCGACGAGGCGCAGGCGGAGTCCATCGCGCGGCGTGTGCTGTCGGTGCTGGCGGTGCCGTTCCTGCTCGACGACGCCCCCGTGCACCTCACCGCCTCGGTCGGCATCGCGCTGTCCGACGGCACCGCGCGCCCCGAGGACCTGCTGCGCGACGCCGACGCCGCGCTGCACCGCGCGAAGGACCTGGGCAAGGCGCGCTTCGAGCTGTTCGACGAGCGCCTCCGCGCGCACGCCGTCGCGCGGCTGCGGACCGAGTCCGCGCTGCACGAGGCGCTCGACCTCGGGCAGCTCCGGGTGCACTACCAGCCGGAGGTGGACCTGGGGAGCGGCGAGATCGTCGCGGCCGAGGCGCTGGTCCGCTGGGAGCACCCGCGCAACGGCCTCGTCCCGCCCGACGACTTCATCCCGCTCGCCGAGGAGACCGGGCTGATCGGCCAGATCGGCCAATGGGTGCTGCGCGAGGCGTGCTGGCAGGCCGCCCGCTGGCGCGACGCGCGGCCGGGCGGCGAGCCGTTCGTCGTGTGGGTCAACCTGTCGCCGCGCCAGCTCACCCGCGACGTCGTGTCGCTCGTCGCGTCGGCGATCGTCGAGTCGGGCATCGACCCGCGGCAGCTCGGGCTCGAGGTCACCGAGAGCGCGCTGGTCGCGGACGGCGACGCGGCGGTCGCGGTGCTGCACGACCTCAAGGCGCTCGGCGTGCGGCTCGTCATCGACGACTTCGGCACCGGCTACTCGTCGCTCGCCTACCTGCGCCGGCTGCCGGTCGACGGCGTGAAGATCGACCGGTCGTTCGTCGCCAACCTCGCCACCTCGCCCGAGGACAGCGCGATCGTCGCCGCCGTCGTCGGCATGGCCTCCGCGCTCGGCCTGTCGACCGTGGCCGAGGGCGTCGAGAACGCCGCGCAGCTCGCCGAGGTCGTCCGGCTCGGCTGCGACGTCGCGCAGGGCTGGTACTTCGCGCGCTCGCAGCCGCGGCAGGCGTTCGACGCGCTGCTCGCGCAGGCGCCCGCGTGGCCGGGCCTCGACGTCCCGGCGCCGCGCGACGTGACCGACCTGGCCTCGCGGCGCCGCGGCCGCCCCGCGGGGGCGTAGCCCGCTACGGTGCGGGCATGGCGTTGCACTACTCCGCGCTGACCTCGCTCGACGGGTACGTAGAGGACACGACCGGCTCGTTCGACTGGGCGATGCCGAGCGACGAGGTGCACGCGTTCGTCAACGACCTGATGCGCCCGGTCGGCACGTACCTCTACGGGCGGCGGCTCTACGAGACGATGACCGCCTGGGAGAACGATCCGGCGCTCGTGTCGGGCCCGCCGGTGTACGCCGACTTCGCGCGGGTCTGGCAGGCCGCCGACAAGGTCGTGTACTCCACCACCCTCGACGAGCCGGTCACCCGGCGGACGCGGATCGAACGCCGCTTCGACCCGGCCGCCGTCGCGGCGCTGCCCGGGGACGCGTTCGTCGGCGGCGCCATGCTCGCCGCGCAGGCGTTCCGCGCCGGGCTCGTCGCGGAGTGCCACCTGCTCGTCGTGCCCTACGTCGCGGGCGGCGGCAAGCCGGCGTTGCCGGGCCCGCTGGGCCTCGACCTGCGGGAGCAGCGCCGCTTCGCCGACGGCACGGTCTATCTCCGCTACGCCGTGGCAGGAGATGCCCGGCCGCACCCGAACCCGTAGCCGACCCCACCCCTCACGCCCAAGGAGAGACGGATGAAGTCCACCCGCCGCCTCGCGCTGCGCCGCGAGACCCTGACCGAGCTGACCGCCGACGAGCTGACCATCGCGGGCGGTGCCATCGCCGGGCCGCCGTCGTTGAAGGGCCCCTGCGACACCGACGACATCAACTGGTGGATGCGCGACGTCACGCTCGACCTGACGCTGCACAAGGACTGCTCCTGGAGCTGCATCTAACGACGAGCCGGCGGCGGCGCTACTCCCCCAGGAGGTGGCGCGAGATCACCAGCTTCTGGATCTCGGTGGTGCCGCCGCCGATCGACGTCAGCTTCGAGTCGCGCAGCGCGCGCTCCGGCGAGAAGTCGCGCATGTAGCCGTAGCCGCCGTGGATCTGGATGGCCTCCAGCGCGTTCTTCACCGACAGGTCACCGACGAGGGCCTTCGCGATCGACGCCTCTACGGCGTGCGGCAGGCCCGCCTGCTTCAGCCACGCCGCGCGGTAGACCGCGGTGCGGCACACCTCGAGGTTGATCTTCATCTCGGCGAGCTTGTGCGCGATCGCCTGGAAGTGCGCGATCGGCTTGCCGAACTGCCTGCGCTCCTTCGCGTACGCGACCGACGCGTCGAGCGTCGACTGCATGCCGCCGATCGAGCCGGCGATCATCACCGTGCGCTCCCAGTCGAAGCACTCGAACGCGATGCGCCACAACGCCTCGCCCTCCGGCCCGAGCATCGCGTCGCCGGGGACGCGGCAGTCGGTCAGCACGATCTCGGCGGTCGGCGACGAGCGGCAGCCCATCTTGTCCAGCTCGCGCCCGACGGCGAACCCGTCGTTCGACGTCTCCACGAGGAACGCCGACACCCCGCGCCCCGGACCGGCGTCCGCGTCGGTCACCGCGAGGACGATGCACAGCGACGCGATCGGGCCGTTCGTGATGAACATCTTGGTGCCGTTGATCACCCAGCCGTCGCCGTCGCGCCGGGCGGTCGTTCGGATCGAGCCCGCGTCGCTGCCGGCCTCCGGCTCGGTCGACGCCCACGAGCCGACCCACTCGCCGCTGCACAGCCTCGGCAGGTAGCGCGCCTGCTGCTCGGGCGTGCCGTGCAGCCAGATCGGCACGGTCCCGATCGTCCAGTGCGCGCCGAGTGACAGGTTCAGCCCGCCGTCGTGGCCGCCCTCGCCGATCGCCTCGTTGGCCAGGCAGCAGTCCACGATCGACGCGCCCGCGCCGCCGAGCTCCTCGGGCACCGGCAGGCCGGCGAGTCCCTGCGCGGACAGCGAGCGCCAGACGTCCCAGTCCCACACGCCCTGCTTGTCGCGGTCCGGCGCGCCGGGCGCGACGACCTCGCGCGCCCAGGCCAGCACCGACGCGCGGAACGCCTGCTGCTCCGCGGTGATCGTGAAGTCCATCGCCGCACCGTAGCGAACGTAGGATGCGCGTCCCCTCGTACGTCCCTCCGCGAAGGAGCCCCTCCGTGAACGTCCGCCGCCTCACCACGCTGCTCGCCGCGCTCGCCACCGCGTCCGCCACCGCCGTCGCGACCGCGCCGCCGTCGTACGCCGACACCATCAGCGGCTCGTGCGACGTCCTGTTCGCCGACACCCTCACCCGGCCCGGCGCCACGACCTTGTACGTCGCCGGCCACGCCGCCGTCGTCACCACCAGCCACGTCACCTCGGTCGAGCTCGGCTGCCGGATCACCACGACCTCCGGCACGACCCTCGGCTCGATCGAGCGCGGCGGGAACCCGGTCGTGTTCGCCGGAGCGATCACCGTGACCGCGCCGGGCCCCTACCTGATCTGCACGATGGTCAACGTCCACTACGAGAACGGCGACGAGTCCAATCCGAGCGAGCACTACACGTGCCAGCCGGTCCAGTCAGTGGGGCCGTCCGACGTGTACGAGGCCGCACCGAAGACCGGCATCGGAGGTTGCGACCTCCTCGCCTCCGGCCCCTCGACCAGCCCGTCGTCGACGCCGTTCCACGTCGCCGGCTACGCCACCTCGACCGACCCGCGGGTCACCGCCCTTGAGATCAGGTGTGAGCTCCGCACGGCGAACGGGGGCTACGCCGGGTCGGTGCGCGGCAGCGGAACCCCCGTCGCCGTCGCGGCGGGTTCCATCCCGGTGTCGTCGTTCGGGCCGTTCCTGTTGTGCACGCTGATCAACGTCCGCTACGCCGACGACGGCGAGACGTACTCCAGCGAGTACTACGCCTGCCAGCCCGCGCAGTCGCTCGTGGGCTGACGGTCACCGAAACCCCTATGTACAAGTCGGCCCGGCATTCGTACTATTCGTCCCGTCTGCCACACGGCCGACCGCGTGCCTGTTCGGCGGGGGAGCACGCCACACCCCTCACGCTCTCCCGGGAACTCGCGCGCGCCCCAGTACCCCTCAGGGAGATCCCAGCATGAAGTTCCGCCGTATCGGCACCGTCCTGGTGTCCATGGCCGCCGCGTCCGCTGCCGCCGTCGCGATGGCCACCCCGTCGCACGCCGTCATGGCGCCGACCACCGCTCTCCAGATCCGCAACCTCGGCGACTCCGGCGAGTCCGCGATCGCCATCGGCGCGATCGACCCCAGCGTGTCCGTCCCGAACACCTCGATCGGGGCCTGCAACTTCCTGTTCTCCGGCCCCAGCACGAGCCCCAGCTCGACGCCGTTCCACATCGAGGGCCAGGCGTCGGTCACCACGACCCGCCTCGTCACCTCGGTCGAGCTGAGCTGCCGCCTCACCACCACCACCGGCACCAACCTCGGCACGCTGACCCGCAACCTCGCCGGCTACTCCAGCGCCGTCGCGGGCGACATCAACGTGTCGACGTTCGGCCCGTTCTACATCTGCACGATGGTCAACGTGCACTTCGAGAA
This sequence comes from Mycobacteriales bacterium, assembly GCA_036382875.1. Classification (GTDB taxonomy): domain Bacteria; phylum Actinomycetota; class Actinomycetes; order BP-191; family BP-191; genus BP-191. The sequence continues at coordinate 95,091 of DASVPJ010000044.1, read as the reverse complement.
CGGTGACGAGTCCAACCCGAACGAGTACTACACCTGCCAGCCGCTCCAGTCGATCGCCGGCTAGGAACGGATGACGTACGGGCCCGGCGTGGTCCGCACCCGCGCACTCGTCGCAGCAGCCGTCGCCACGGCGGCGCTGCTGCCGGGTGCCGCGGGGGCGGTCACGCCGGGCTCGGTCATGTCCGGCACCGTCACGGTGTCCGGGCGCGGCGCCGGCTACGTCCCGGTGACGCTGCCGCGCGCGGTGGACTTCCGCGCCGACGGCGGCCGGGAGCTGATGCGGCCGACGGTGCGGCTCACCGGCGGCGCGTACGGCTGGCTGCTCGTCACGACCGTCGGCGACCGCGGCGGCTACGCGGGCGCGGTCCGGATGCCGGCGGCGCAGGGCGGCACCGCGGTGTTCCGCCTCGACGGCAGCGACCCGCGCACCGGGCAGAGCCTGTTCCTCACCAGCACGCTGCGCGCCGGCGGCTACCGCCTCTACCTGCTCAGCAACGGCCCCGGCACCGCGACGCTGCGGCTGCCCGGGCTGCGCGGCGCGAGCCGCACCGCGGTCACCCGCTCCGCGCGCCCCGCCACCACGACCTCGCTGGCGCCCGTGGTGAACGGCGCGAGCGCGCCCGCGTTCGCCAGCGGCGTGACGTTCGACTCCGACGTGCCGGCGCTGGTGCTGTCGTTCGACTGGCTCTACACCGCGACGCAGGCGGCCGCGCAGTTCGGCTCCTGCCGCTACGCGGGCGCGCCGCCCGGCGGCCAGTGGGCGCCAGGCTGCCCCGGCGCCGACGTGGCGATGTCCAACGCCGTCGGCGTCTTCACCGGATGCTGCGGGGTCGGCACGGCGAGCTGGCTGTTCGCGCCGGGCCGCTGGTCGTTCGGCCACTTCTACGACGTCGCCGGCGTCGTCCAGCGCGGCGGCGACTTCTACGTGGTGCTGCCCGTCGGCTGAGCGGCTACCGCTGGCCCTGGTACAGCTTGTACACGACGTAGACCGCGAACCACCCGATGAGGATGAACACCGCCACGAGCAGCGCGGTGTAGATGACCTCGATGTCCATGCGCGCAGCCTACCGGCCCGCGCGCGACACCCTCTTCCCGAGCTCGGCCGCGGTGTCCACCGGCAACGACCGCAGCGCCGGCGACCGCTGGATCGCCGCGGCGCCGTAGGCGACGGCCTGGCGCATCAGCTCCTCGCGCCGCGCGCCGGACGCGCCGGCCAGCTCGGTCAGCACGTCGTCCAGCGGCATGACCCGCACCGGCTCGGCGCCCCGGCGGCGGAACAGCAGCAGGAGCAGGAGGAGCAGCAGCAACGCGATCCCGCCCGCGACGGCGAGCACCACGCCGGCCGGGAGCTTCTTCCCGCCGCCGACCGGCTTCGCGTCGACCGGCGGGTTGCTGGCGTTGGACCCGGACGGGAACGTGATCGTCGCCGTCGCCGTTCGCGTGGTCGTCGACGACGTCATCTCGATCGTCGCCTTCCACGGCCCGTCCGGCAGCGACGGGTCCAGCGGCACCGCCACCGGGGCGCTCGCGCCGATCGCCAGCGTGGTGCCGACGTTCGCGTCGTACGGGCCCGCGCGCAGCCCGCCGGGGCCGTCGGTCAGCGTGAGCTTGCCGGTGAGGTCGAGCGCGCGGCCGCCGGTGTTGCGGACCGTCGCTTGGACGACCGGTCGGTGGTCCTTGTCGCGGGTCGCGGTGAGCGACTCGATCGAGAAGTCGGTCGGCGGCTCGCCGCCGGGGCCGACCGAGAGGTAGATGCGCAGGCCGACGCGGTTGACGACGGCGACGCCGCCGTTCGGCGGGGTGCGCGGCGGCAGCTCCGCCCAGATGACGGCGTACCGCTCGCCGGCGGACGCGTCGGCCGGGACCGTCACCGTGACGACCGGAACGACCTTCTGCCCGGGCGCGAGGTCGGCCGAGGACATGTCGATCGTGACCCACGACGTGAGCTCGTTCTGCGTGCGGCCGTCCGCGTGGACGAACGTGCCGCCCTGCACGTCGGCGGCGGCGTCGTAGATCTGGATCGTGCGCCGGTTGCTGGTGGTGTTGCCGACCTCGAACTTGCGGGAGAACGACGACCCCGGCTTCACGTGGTCGACGATCGACCGCTGCGCGCGCGGATCCTTCTCGCGCGCGGTCGGCGCTTCGAGCAGGCGGATCGTCACCCCGCCGGAGTCGACCTGCGCGAACGCGCCGATGGCCGGGGCGACGAGCGCCCCGGCCATCAGCAGGAGGAGTGCGGCGGTACGGCGCATGCTGGCTTTGTATCCCAGCGCCGCCCCGTCAGGAGGCCGTTCTATGCACCCGACACCGAGTGGGTGATGGTGCCGGAGTACGTACCGGCCACCGAGTCGGACGGGATCGTGACGACGACGGTCGGCACCCAGGTGGTCGAGTTGTTGCCGACGACGCCGGTCGCGGAGAACGCCGTGCGGGACGCGCTGAGGGCCTGCGCGGCCAGCGCGGTGGCCTGGCCGGGCACCCGGACCGCGGTGCCGCTCGAGGCCGTCGCCAGACCCGAGTAGTAGGACACGTTGTCCTTCGTGATCGTCTCGTCGGCCGTCCCGGCGCCGGTCGTGAAGTCGGTGCCGGAGACCGAGGACGTCCACGTGCCGAGCAGGGCGCCGCGGTTGTCGGTGACGGTCGTGTTGCCGAGGGTGTTGGTGATCGAGGCCGTGCCCGTGGCGACGGAGCCCAGGCTCTTGTCCGCGGGGTCGCTCACCGACAGCGCGCCGGCGGTGATGGTGAACGTGACGCCCTGGGCGGCACCCGCGGGTGCGGCCATGACGACCATGGAGCCGGCGGTGGCGACGGACAGGGCGAGAGCGAGGCGCTTGCGCATCAGGTCGGTTCCTCTCGAAGTGCTGGGACCGGAGTGGGTGGACCTCCGTGTGACTTACAGCCAGAACTTCGGCGGGACCAACGTCCCGGCCGATAGTCCTTGGTGATCGTTCGATGACCAGATACGCACGAGCCATGGGTAGTGCCCACGGTGGGGTCCGAACGGCGTACGGTCGCCGTGGCGGCGCCGGGACGGAGCCGTGCTTAACCGGTCAGAGCCGGACGGACCGGCTGACCCGCCGGAGGGATGGGCGCGTGGCGAACGGTCTAGTCGTGAAGGTCACCGCCGGCGAGGACGCGCCCGAGCGCTGCTCGCAGGCGTTCACCGTCGCGGCCGTCGCGGTCGCGTCCGGCGTGCCGGTGTCGCTGTGGCTGACCGGCGAGTCCGCGTGGTTCGCGCTGCCGGGCCGGGCGGAGCAGTTCGCGCTCCCGGAGTCCGCGCCGCTCGCCGACCTGCTCGCCGCCGTGCTGGCGGGCGGCACCGTGACGTTGTGCACGCAGTGCGCGGCGCGCCGGTCGATCGGCCCCGAGGACGTCCTGCCCGGCATCCGCATCGCGGGCGCGCAGGCGTTTCTGGAGGAAGCGGTGCGAGAGGGCACCCAGGCCCTCGTCTACTGATCTCGCGAACTGCTCGCGTACTGCCCGCGCTACTGATTTCGCGACCCGGTCGCGGCCCCCGCACGGCGGGGACGGATGTCGCGACCGGGTCGCGCGTTCAGCAGGGGTGCGCGTTCAGCGGGCGTGCGCGTTCAGCGGGGGTGCGCGTTCAGCGGGGTTCGTCGCTAGAGGGTGATGACGGTCTCGTGGACGCCGGCGCCGCCGGCCTCGACCGTCGCCTGGCCGTTGCCCTGCGCGGACAGCGCGCGCAACGTCCACGTCCCCGGCGCGGCGAAGAAGCGGAACCCGCCCGTCGCCGACGTCGGCTGCTCGGCGGTGAACTCGCCGGTCGCGTCGAGCAGCCGGACGTACGCGCCCGCCACGGGCTGCCCGGCGTTCTCGACGGTTCCCTGGATCACCGTCTCCTTGGTCACGTCGATCCCCTCGACGGTCAGCCCGCCGCTCGTCGCTCCGCACATGGCCTAGACGTCCTTCTCGATCGGGACGCCGACGAGCGAGCCGTACTCGGTCCACGAGCCGTCGTAGTTCTTCACGTCGGACCAGCCGAGCAGTTCGCGCAGCACGAACCAGGTGTGCGACGAGCGCTCGCCGATCCGGCAGTAGGCGATCGTCGGCTTGTCGGCGGTGAGGCCCTTGCCCTCGTACAGCGCGCGGAGCTCGTCGTCGGACTTGAACGTGCCGTCCTCGTTGGCCGCCTGCGACCACGGGACGTTCGCCGCGGTCGGGATGTGGCCGGCCCGCTGGCTCTGCTCCTGCGGCAGGTGCGCGGGCGCGAGCAGCTTGCCGGAGAACTCGTCGGGCGAGCGCACGTCGACGAGGTGCTTGGTGCCGATCGCGTCCACGACCTCGTCGCGGAACGCGCGGATCGAGGTGTCCTGCGCCGTCGCCGTGTACGTCGTCGCCGGCCGCTCCACGACGTCCGTCGTGAGCGAGCGCGAGTCGAGCTCCCACTTCTTGCGGCCGCCGTCGAGGAGCTTGACGTTCTCGTGGCCGTAGAGCTTGAAGTACCAGTACGCGTACGCCGCGAACCAGTTGTTGTTCCCGCCGTAGAGGACGACGGTGTCGTCGTTCGAGATGCCCTTGCGGGACAGCAACGCCTCGAACTGCTGCTGGTCGACGAAGTCGCGCTTCACCTGGTCCTGCAGCTCGGTCTTCCAGTCCAGGCGGACCGCGCCCTCGATGTGCCCCTTGTCGTAGGCGGACACGTCCTCGTCGACCTCGACGAAGACGACGTCCGGCTGCCCGATCAGCTTCTCGGCCTCGTCGGCGGTGACGAGGACGTCGGAACGGCTCATGCGGTTGCTCCCTTGGTGGTGGTGACGAAGCGGGCGATCTCGGCGCGGCCGAGCAGGCGGCGGGCCAGCAGCAGGACCTCGCAGCCCAGGCAGAAGCCGAACGCCGCGTTGAGGAACGCCGCGGCCAGCGCGAGCGCGACGGCGCCCTGCGCGAGGCCGGCGGCGCCGGTGGCGTAGCCGAGGGTGGCGACGGCGCCGAACGCCGCGCCGACCGCCTGCGCGAAGCGCGGCGGCAGCTCCGCCTCGAGCTCGGCCGGCGGCGCGAGCCGCGACGCGACGAGGCGGCGGAACGCGACGCCGTACGGCGCCGCGCGCAGCCCCAGCCCGGCCCCGGCCGCGAAGACGAGCGTCTGCGCGAGCGCGAGCCAGGTGGAGCCGGTGAGCAGGACGAGCGCGAGGACCGCGGTGGTCACCCAGGCGGCGAAGCGCGGGCCGCGCGGATCGACGTACGACATGGACGTGCTCCTGACGTGGGACCGGACGGGGCGTCGGCGTCAGGGACAGAGGCAGCTCGACGCGCGGCCGTAGTCGACGGCGCGGCGCTTCACGAGCTGCGGGAGGTTCATCGGGTCGAGCCTACGACATCGTTCTCGACGGCCTTGCCGACGGCGGCGAGCACGTCGGCCTTGCGCGGCTGCCCGCTGGCCCGGACGACGACGCGGCCCGCCCGGTCGAGCACGAGCACGGTGGGGGTGCGGCGGACGTCGAAGCGGCGGACCGCGTCGAGGTGCGACTCGGCGTCGACCTCGGCGTACGTCACGCCCTCGACCAGCTCGGCGACCTCGCCGAGGACGCGCCGCGTCGCGCGGCACGGCGCGCAGAACGCGGAGGAGAACTGCACGAGCGTCGCCCGGCCGCCGAGCGCGTCGAGACCGAGCGCGGCGAGGTCGTCCGCGGTGAGCGCGTCCGGGTCGGCGACCGCCCGGGTGCGGCCGTCGCGGCGGCGCCAGGCCAGGCCGAACGCCGCGCTCGCGGCGAGCGTGGCGAGGAGCAGGACGGCGGCCGGCATGTCGAACGATGCTAACGACGGCCCGGCGGCCCGGCATTCCGGGCGGGCGCTCCGGGCGGGCGCTCCGGGCGCGCGCCCGGAGTGCGGAGGGGCGGCGCTCAGCTCGCGGGCACGGCCTGGCAGACCTCGGCGGCGATCCGGGCACCCTTCGCGCGGCCGAGCACGTACGCCGACCGCGCCACCTCGGCCTCGCGCGCGGTGCCGTACGGCGCGCGGGCCACGCGGGCCATCGCGTCCTCGGCCGCGCAGTCGCACTCGACCTGCCACGCCAGCAGCCACGTGCGGGCGCGGAGCATCGGCAGCTCCTGGCGGCGCAGCGCCGCCGCGACCTCGCGGAGCACCGCCGCGGCGCCCGCGTCGCTCCACTGGCCGCGCGAGAACCGTTCGAGCGGCGCGCCGTGCAGCGCGTCGGTCGAGGGCAGGGCACCGTCGGGCCCGCGCGCCGCGTCCTCGCAGGAGGCGGCGTGCTCGTCCAGGGCGTCCGCCAGCTCGCGGACCTCACGGGAGAGTCGCATCGGGTGCGGGGTACCCGCCCCCGAAGATCGATACCCCTGGTCAGCCGTTGACGTCGACGACGATGCCCTGCGCGGTCGCCTGCACCACGAGCGCCTCGTCGGTCAGCTCCGCCGACGCGGCCTTGATGCCGAACGGCAGCTTGCCCAGCGGCACCGTGAACGACGCCCGCGCGGCCGCCTGCGCGGCGAGCGTAGCGGTGAGGCCGCCGCGGCCGTCGACGGTGTGCGCGTTCGACACGCTGACCCGGATCGTGCTGCCGGAGACCGAGACCTTCGGCGTCCCCTCGACCTCGACCGCGCCGATGCCCGGGATGCCGAACGTCGTCACGACGACGACCGCGCCCGCCTTGGTGACGAGCCGGATGTTGCCGGGCTTGCTCGCGAGGAACGACTGCAGGTCGCCGTACGTCACGCGCACCGTCGCGTGGCCCTCCTCGACGGGGATCGCGGAGACCCGGCCGTTCAGCGCGTCGCCGAGGTCCACCTCGACGCCTTCGAGGTGCGCGTCGATGCGGTCGACCGTCAGCCCCTCGCGCTTCACGTCGCGCGCCGTGACGTCGACGGCGGTGAACTCGCCGCGCACCGCCTGCGTGACGAACGGGAAGCCGCGGAACGTCACGTCCACGTCGTTCACGCCCTCGTGCAGCTTGATCTGGTCGGCGGTGGCGTTGGCCGCGACCTCGGCGAGGCCACGGTCGGCCGCGGCGCCCAGGCCCACGGTGAGGCCGAGCGTGATGACGAGCCCCTTGAGCACTGCGACCTCCGGTCAGCCGATGAGGAGCCGAGCCGCCGCGTACGTCACCGGTGCGGCCGCGACCAGCGGCAGCAGGACGGCGAGCGGCGTCAGTGCGGAGAGCCGGCGCTGGTCGTTGGTGTCGCCGTGCGCGACGTCGACCGCGAGGTCCGCCGCGACGGCCGCGACCGCGGCCGCGACGCCGACCGCGATGCCGGACCGCGCGGACAGCGGCGCCCAGGCGCCGCCGAGGATGGAGCCGAGCACCGCGGAGGCCACGATCGCGAGCACCAGCCCGAGCGCGCCGCGCCGCGCGCCGCGGGCGAGCGCGGGCCGCAGCTCGACGGAGTCGCCGACCCGGCCGGTGACGAGCGCCGCGCCGGCGCAGAGCAGGCCGGTCGCCGCGACCGTCCAGTCGGTGCGCGCGCTGGTCGCCAGCAGGTGCGCGGCGAACGCCACCAGCACGACCGCCGTCGCCGTGCCCGCGAGCGAGTCGGTCACGCGCTGCCGGTGCGGCCGGGCGAGCTGGAACAGCAGCGACACGACAAACGCCACCCCGATCACGCCGACCGTGGCGGCCACGTCGTCGCCGTGGCGGCGTACCGCGAACAGGTCGGCGACGAGCGCGGCGCCGGCCGCGATCACCGTCGCGCCCTCCGCGCCGTCGACGTCGGCGAGCGCGAGCCAGGCGAGCACGACGGCGACCTGCGCGACGAGCAGCCCGGCGCCGAACGCGCCGTTGCCCGCCGCCGCCAGGCCGCTCAGCACCCCCGCGGTCGCGAGCGCGCCGAGCGCGGGCGCGGCGTCGGCGGGGACGAGGCGCCGCGCGCGCGGCACGTCGTACGTCGTCACGCGCGCATCGTCGCACGGGACCTGGCGAGCAACACCGGCAGGTGCGCGCCGATCCGGTCGAGCAGCTCGTCGGTCGCGCCGGACTCCGCGTGCGCGAACCCGGGCACGATCCAGAGCTCCTTCGGCTCGTTCGCGGCGGCGTACAGCGCCCGCGGGTGCTCCAGCGAGAAGTACGTGTCGCGGTCGCCGTGCACGACGAGCAGCGGCGCGGGCGCGACCCGGCCGGCCACCTCGACCGGCGACTCCGGCTCGTCCTCCCAGTCGCGGGCCATCCTGATGCGTAGCAGCGCGCGGCCGACGACGCGGCCGGCGGGGCGTTCGACGATCCAGTGCAGCCGGCGCATCGGCGCGGTGTCGCGCACCCGCCAGCGGCTCGTCGCGCTGACGCTGACCACCGCGTCGGCACCGCCGACGAGCGCGGCGTGGCGCAGCACGCACGAGGCGCCCATGGACCACCCGCACGTGACGACGCGGGCGTAGCCGAGCTCCCGCGCCCACGCCACGGCCGCGTCGACGTCGAGCACCTCGAGGTCGCCGAGCGTCGAGACGCCGCTGGACCGGCCGTGCCCGCGGAAGTCGAACGCCACCACGCCCGCGTGCCGCGCGAGCCGGCGCGCGATGCGCGCCTGCCACGGCTTGGTGTGCGTGCCGGAGAAGCCGTGCGCCACGACGACCGCGGTGTCGCCGGGGTGCGGCAGGTGCGTCGCGGCGAGCCGCACGCCGTCGGCGGTGCGGAGGACGCGGGCCTCGGCGTTCGGGCCGAGCGGGTGCGGCACGTCCTCTATCCTCGCCCACATGGGAGCCCCGGCGTGAGCGTGCTCCTGCTGCTCACCAGCGCGCCGTCGTACGAGTCGGTGCTGCCCTCGCTCGCCCTGCTCGGCCACGCGGTCCGCGTGCTGCGGCCGGCGCCGGCGGCGCTGCTCGACGCGCCGTCCGGCGATGTCGTGCTCGTCGACGCGCGCACCGACCTGGTCAACGCCCGCGCACTCTGCCGCCTGCTGCGGACCACCGGCATCGCGACGCCGATGATCGCGGTGCTGACGGAGGGCGGCCTCTCCGTCGTCAACGCCGACTGGGGCGTGGACGACGTGCTGCTCGCCACCGCCGGTCCTGCCGAGATCGACGCCCGGCTGCGGCTCGCCTGCGCCGCCCGCGCGCCGGAGGAGCCGGCCGAGGAGGTCATCCGCGGCGGCGACCTGACCATCGACGAGGCCACGTACCAGGCGCGCATCAAGGGCCGGCCGCTGGACCTGACGTTCAAGGAGTTCGAGCTGCTGAAGTACCTCGCGCAGCACCCTGGCCGGGTGTTCACGCGAGCGCAGCTCCTGCAGGAGGTCTGGGGCTACGACTACTACGGCGGCACGCGGACGGTCGACGTGCACGTCCGCCGGCTGCGCGCGAAGCTCGGCCCCGAGCACGAGCACCTGGTCGGGACCGTGCGCAACGTCGGGTACAAGTTCGTGACGCCGCCGATCGCCGCGCTGGACGACGAGACCGTGCCGGTGGGCTGAGGGCCGAACGCGGGTACGGTTCGGCGCATGGCGGTCCCCGACACCCTCACCCTCGAGGTCCGCACGCGCCTCGAACCCGCGCAGGTCGACGAGGTGCGCGCGCTCGTCGCGGCCGCCGCCGACGCGGACGGTGTCCATCCGCTGTCCGAGCACGTGGCGTTGCACCTCGGCGCGGGCGGCGACCCCGACGCCCGCAACGTCCTCGCGCGGGTCGACGACGCGCTCGTCGGCTACGCGCACCTCGACCTGACCGACGTCGTCGCGGGGGCGAGCAGCGAGCTGGTCGTGCACCCGGACCACCGCCGCCGCGGCATCGGCGCGGCGCTCGTCGGGCAGGTGCTCGGGCTCTCCACGGACGGGCGGGTGCGGCTGTGGGCGCACGGCAACCACCCCGCGGCCGCCGAGCTGGCGGACCGGCTCGGCTTCCGGAAGGCGCGGGCGCTGTTCCAGATGCGCCGTTCCCTCTACGCCTCGCTGCCGAAGCCGGAGCTCCCCGACGGCGTGACCGTGCGGACGTTCGTGCTGGGGCAGGACGAGGAGCGCTGGGTCGACGTCAACAACGCGGCGTTCGCCGAGCACCCCGAGCAGGGGAACTGGACGGTCGAGGACCTGAAGGCCCGCGAGAAGGAGCCGTGGTTCGACCCGTCCGGCTTCTTCCTCGCCGAGCGCGAGGGCGAGCTGCTGGCGTTCCACTGGACGAAGGTGCACGGGGCCGACGGCCACGACCACGCGCCGATCGGCGAGGTGTACGTCGTCGGTGTCTCGCCGGACGCGCAACGGCTCGGGCTCGGCCCGGCGATGACGCTGGTCGGGCTGCACCACCTGCGCTCGCGGGGGCTCTCGCAGGCGATGCTCTACGTGGACGAGGCGAACACCAACGCCATCAAGGTGTACGAGCGGCTGGGCTTCGCCCGCTGGGACACCGACGTGTCGTACGTGAAGGCCTAGCCGCGCGCCCTCCCCCAGGTCCCCACCACGCCCCCACCGTGTGAGCGTTTCCTGCAGCGAAGTCGACACGGTGACGGTTCGCTGCAGGAAACGCTCACCGCCGCCGGGGTGGCGGGGCGGCCGGGACGGCCGGGCGGCCGGGGTGGCGGGGTGGGGGGTGGCGGCGGCTAGAGCTTCCGGCGGCCGAGCGCGTCCAGCGCGGCGAGGGCGGCGAGCAGGAGGTACAGCGCGCCGACCGACTCCGGCACCCAGTGGAACTTCTCGTCGATCAGCGGGACCAGCACGAAGCAGACCGCGCCCGCGCCCGCGAAGAACCCCACCCGCCGGTTCACCCCAGCACCTCCACGACCAGCGACACGAGCGCCGCGATGAGGAACGACCCGGGGATCGTGAGGATCCACGCCCACACGACCTGGCTCGCGACGCCCCAGCGCACCGCGGACAGCCGCTGCGTCGAGCCGACGCCGACGATCGCGCCGGCGATGGTGTGCGTGGTCGAGACGGGGATGCCGTTCGCGGCCGTGAAGAACAGCGTCGCGGCCGCCGCGCTCTCCGCCGCGAAGCCGCCGACCGGCTGGAGCCGGGTGATCTTCGAGCCCATCGTCTTCACGATCCGCCAGCCGCCGGAGAGCGTGCCGAGGCCGATCGCGACGTGCGCGGAGAGCACGACCCACACCGGCACCTCGTCGTGCGGGCCGGCGTGCCCGGTCGCGATCAGCAGCGCCAGGATGATGCCCATCGTCTTCTGCGCGTCGTTCGCGCCGTGGCCGAGGCTGAACGCCGCCGACGAGACGAGCTGCCCGACGCGGAACCCCGCGTTCAGCGGGCGCAGCCGGCGGACCCGGTGGAACAGCCACAGGATCGTCAGCGTCGTGACGAGGCCGAGCGCGAGGCCGATCAGCGGGGCGAGCACGATGAACGCCGCGATCTCGCGGATCTTGTCGAGCAGCAGCACGTGGAACCCGGCGCGCGCGACCGCCGCGCCGGCGATGCCGCCGACGAGCGCGTGCGACGACGAGGTCGGCAGGCCGAGGTAGAACGTCAGCAGGTTCCAGGCGATCGCGCCGATCAGCCCGGCGAACACGACGCCGATCGTCAGCGACCCGGACTTCGGGTTCACGATGCCCTTGGCGATCGTGTTGGCGACCTTGGTGTGGAACACGAGGAACGCGATGAAGTTCCAGAACGCCGCCCAGATGACCGCCATCCGCGGCGTGAGGACCCGGGTGGAGACGACGGTGGCGATGGAGTTCGCCGCGTCGTGGAAGCCGTTCGTGTAGTCGAAGATCAGGGCGATGACGACGACCGTGACCAGGCCGAGCTCGACCATGAGCGCTACGCGTGCTTCAGGACGACGGACTCGACGACGTTGGACGCGTCCTCGGTGGCGTTGAGCGCCGCCTCCATCGCCGCGACGATGTCCTTCCACTTCAGCACGGTCAGCGCGTCACGCTCGGCGAACAGCCGCGCCATCATCCGGCGGTAGATCGCGTCGCCCTGGGTCTCCAGCTTGTCGATCGAGTCCAGGTAGGGCTGCACGCCCTTCATGCTCTTCAGCTTCCCGAACAGCGCGACGAGCTGCTCGGTCATCGTCACCAGCAGGTCGGCGAGCTCGAACATCTCGGGCATCACCTCGTCGACCGCGACGAGCTGCATCAGGTCGCTGACGCCGAGCACGTCGTCGCAGATGTCGTCGAGCACCTCGGCGAGCGCGTGGATGTCCTCGCGGTCGAACGGCGTCACGAACGACGAGTCGAGCCGCCGCAGGATCGCCGCCGTCAGCTCGTCGCCGCGCTTCTCGCAGCGGACGACCGCCTCGTGCTTGGCGGCGACGTCCGTGTAGTCGCGGACGAGCTCCTGGAGGCGGAGGGCGGCGTCGTGCGCGTTGGCCGCCGAGTCGCCGAACAGGTCGAAGAAGGTGTCGTCCGTCGGGACGAGCTTGAAGCGCATGCTCGGGCGGACCCTTTCCGGTCGGGGGGACCCGCGTCCCACCCCGGCGCGGACACTACCCGAGCATGCGCCTGGTGCGCTCCCGCTAGCGGAGCGTGCCGATGCCGTCGATCAGGACGTACGGCCGCCCGCTCGTGCCGACCACGACGAGCTTGATCGTGTGGCCCTTCGGCGCGCCGAGCGAGGCGGAGGTCCACAGCACCTGCCGGGCGTACGTGCCGCCCGCGCGGGTGTCGACCGTGCCCTTGTAGACGCCGTCGACGTACACGGCGAACTGTCCGCACGACGGGCACTTGTCACCGATCACCGTGAACTGGGACGTGTCGGTCCGGTGCTGGACGTACGCCCCGCGCGCGGCCGACTGGTGCACGTAGCCGAACCACCGGTTCCCGAGCGCCCGCTTGGCCCACGACCCGGTGTAGTACATCGACGAGCTCAGGTCGTCCTGCGGGACCACGGTGCGCGTGGTGGCGTACAGGCTGGGGTTGCCGTACGCGTCGAACGTCCGCAGCCGGAACCAGTACGTCTGCCCCTTCACGAGCCCGGCGGTGCCGAACGTCGCGCTGCTCGCGCTGCCGGTGACCTTCCAGGTGCGCCACGTGCCGTAGACCCACGACGTGCCGGACTTCACCTTGGTCGTGTACTCCACCTCGAACCGCTTGCCGCGGTAGCCGCTCCACGACACCACGAACGGGCCGGTGGGCGACACGCTCGACGCGAGCGCGGGGGCGCTGATCGCCGCGCCGGGGCCGAGGTAGCCGGGCTTCATCACGTACTTCGTCGCGGACGACGAGCTGTCCGCCTCGGAGAACAGCACCCACCCGAACAGGTGCCGGCCCGTGACGGAGACCGGGTAGTCGAACGACGACGGCTCGTACGTGCCGCCCCCGGCGGCGTCGATCGGCGCCATCGCCGCGTCCGCCGTACCGCCGCTCGTCGACGGCTCCCAGACGAACAGGTCGGACAGCACCGCGGTGCTGGTCTGCGAGTCGCCGTAGGTGTAGTCGAAGTGCAGGTTCGTGCCGGCGCCGACGTACGCGCTGCGGACGTACGCCGACCGGGTGCCGAACGTCAGGCCCACGCTGCTCTGGTCGCCGCTCGCGTTGGGCAGGCCCTCGAAGCCGTCCGTCGGGTCGAGCAGGCGGAACGGCACCTTCAGCGTGCCGGCGGTCATGGTGAAGACGACCCCGCCGAGGTTCGCGGCGGGCACCGCGTAGGTGTACGTCGTGCGGCGCACGCCGCCGGTGACGGTCTCGCCGTCCACCACGGGGGTCACGGTCCCGCGCCCGGCGGGGAGCACCGGTGCGACCGTCTCCGGCGCCGTCGCGCCAACCCCGGGCTGCACCTGGAGGACCTCGACGGTACGGCGGCCGACCTGGTTGGCGACCTGGCCGCCGCGGTCGACGAACGCCGCGGTGTACGCGGCGGTGCCGGTGGCCGCGGCGAGCGCGCCGGGGGCGTTGAGGAAGCCGACGCCGGTGGTGACGTTCGGCGTCGCCGGCTTGGTGGCGCCGGCGAGCAGCGCGGCCCGCGCCGCGTCACCGGTGACGCCCTGCTGCGCGATCAGCGCCACGACGCCGACGACCATCGGCGCGGCGAACGACGTGCCGTCCACCTTCCGCACGACCGGGCTGCCGGTGTACCCGTCGACGACCAGCGGGTCGTCCGCCCGGTACCACGTCCGGATGCACGCGCCGGGCGCGACGATGTCGACGTCGCCGCGGTTCGAGAACGGCGCCACCGTGGTCGCGCCGGTGAACGAGCAGGTCGTCTCCGTGCCCTGCACGCCGCTCGCGCCGACCGAGACGACGCCGGGGTCGCCCGCCGGGAACGTCGGGCGCTCGGCGGCGTCGTTGCCGGCCGCGACGACGACGGTCACCTGCGGCGCGGCCGCGCGCAGCGCGCTGATCGCCTCGCGCACCAGCAGGCTGTCGAACGTGTTGCCGAGGCTCAGGTTCACGACGACGAGCTCGGGGTGCGCCTGGGCGCGGACGCGGACCGCGTCGAGGGCGGCCGCGATGTCGATGGTGCTGGCCGCGAGCTCCTCGTACTTCTTGCCCTTCGCGTCCGTCGTGACGTAGCGGCGGAACACCGAGTACGACGAGATCGCGGCGCCCGGCGCGGCACCGACGACGCCGCCGTTGCCGTCGGCGGCGGCGGCGACGGCCGCGACGCCCGTGCCGTGCGGGCAGTGCTGGACGTCGCAGGAGTGGTCGGTCGGGTCGGTCGGGTCGTCGGCGTCGGCGAACGCGGCGGCGGCCACGACCTTGCCCGCCAGGTCGCCGTTGCTCGAGTCGACGCCGCTGTCGATGATCGCGATGTCGGTGCCCGCGCCGGTCAGCGCGGTGCCGGCGTCGCGGGTGGCGAACGACGGCAGCCCGGCGGCGGTGCGTTCCGGCTGCTGCGCGTCGGCGGCGAGCGCCCGGTACCGGGTCTCGGCCTCCACGTAGCGGACGGCCGGGTCCTCGCGGAGCAGCGCGTGCACGGCGCGGGGGTCGTCGACCTTCAGCAGCGCGGCGTTCAGGCCGGGCACGTGCTTGAGCACCTCGGCCGCGCGCCCATGGCTACCGACCCGCGCGAGCGCGCGGGCCCGGCCCGGAGCGTCGACGCCGTCCTTGAACCGGACGACGAGGCGGCCGGTGGGGCGGTAGCCGCCCGGCCGCGGGCTCTCGGCCACCGCGCCGCCCGCGGACCCCGGGCCGGCCGGCGCCGCGGCGCCGGCGGCGGGCGGCGCCGCGAACGTGGCCACGGCGGCCACGGCGGCCGCGGCGAGCGAGGCGGTGAGCGTGCGGGCGAGCATGGACGACCTCTCGACAGGCGGGGGGCAGGCTCTTGAGATCGTCGCGGGTGAACGCGCGGCCTGTACCGGTTTTCAACGCATTCGCCCGCCGTTTTCGTCCCGGTGCGTCGGGTAACCCGGCGTCATGGTGCGTATCGGCTACACGCTCTCCAGCGAGGAGCACGAGGCGATGGACCTCGTGCGCAACGCGAAGCGGGCGGAGGACATCGGCCTCGACTTCGTGTCGGTCAGCGACCACTTCCACCCGTGGGTCGACAAGCAGGGGCACAGCCCGTTCGTCTGGGCGGTGCTCGGCGGCATCGCCGCCACGACCGAGCGGATCGAGGTGGCCACCGGCGTCACCGCGCCGATCATGCGCATCCACCCGGCGGTGATCGCGCAGGCGAGCGCGACCGTCGCGACCATGCTCCCCGGCCGCTTCGTCTTCGGCGTCGGCTCCGGCGAGGCGTTGAACGAGCACATCACCGGCGAGCACTGGCCGCAGGTGGACGTGCGGCTGGAGATGCTCGAGGAGGCCGTCCACATCATCAGGGAGATGTGGGAGGGCAGCCTCTACAGCCACCGGGGCACCCACTACACGGTCGAGAACGCGCGGCTGTACTCGGTCCCCGGGACGCCGCCGCCGATCGTGGTGTCCGGCGCCGGGCAGAAGGCGACCGAGCTGGCCGGCCGCATCGGCGACGGGTACTGGGGCATGGGCCCCAACGCCGAGCTGGTCGAGACGTACCGCAAGGCGGGCGGCGAGGGGCCGACGTTCGCGCAGATCACCTGCTGCTGGGCGACGGACGAGGCGGCCGCGCGGCGCACGGCGTTCGAGATCTGGCCGAACACCGGCCTGTCCGGGCAGCTCGCGCAGGAGCTGGCGCTGCCGTCGTACTTCGAGGCGGCGTGCGAGGCGCTGACCGAGGAGCAGGCGACCAAGGACCTCCCGCTCGGCCCCGACCCCGAGCGGTACGTCGCGTCGTTCCGGCAGTACGTCGAGGCCGGCTTCGACCACCTGTACTTCCACCAGATCGGGCCCGACCAGGACGGCTTCCTGGACTTCTTCGAGCGCGAGCTGCTCCCGCGGCTTCGCCAAGGCTGAGAGGACGACATGGGCGACGCGATCACGGCGCTGCGCGAGGACCACCGGCGCGTGGAGAAGCTCTTCAAGGAGTTCGAGAAGCTGGAGAAGAACGACGGCTCCGCGCAGCAGAAGCGCCGCCTCGTCGGCGAGATCATCTCGTCGCTGACCGAGCACGCCTGGATCGAGGAGCAGGTCTTCTACCCCGAGGTGCGGCGGCAGGTCGAGGACGCGGAGGACGTCGTTCTCGAAGGGCTCGAGGAGCACCACATCGTGAAGTGGACGCTGTCCGAGCTCGAGGGGATGAACGGCGACGAGGAGCGCTTCGACGCCAAGGTGACCGTGCTCATCGAGAGCGTGCGCCACCACGTCGAGGAGGAAGAGGGGGAGATGTTCCCCAAGGTCCGGGAGGTCATCAAGCGCAAGGCCCTCCTGGAGCTCGGCGAGGTGCTCGACGCGGCCCGCGCGAAGGCGCCCGACTCCCCGCAGCCGAAGGCCCCGGACGAGCCGCCGGCGGGTGGCGGGATGGCCGCGCTGGAGGACCGTTCGGGCGGCAAGGGCGGCCTGCTCGGGCTGCGCCGGCAGAAGACCGGCGCCAAGACGTAGGGCCGAAGGTCCCTAAGCGGATACGCTGCGGGGCATGATCGGCCAGAGCACGCGCGTCTACCTCGTGGACGACGCTGAGCTGGTCCGCCGTGGCGTCGTCGATCTGCTTCGGGGGACGAGCGAGTTCACCGTCGTCGGCGAGGCGACGTCCGCGGCGGAGGCGCTGGCGCAACTGCCCCTGCTGCGCCCGGACGTCGCCGTCATCGAGGCCCGGCTGCCGGACGGCAGCGGCATCGACGTGTGCCGGGAGATCCGGCTGCGGGTGCCCGAGGTGAACATCCTCATGCTGTCCACGCTGGACAGCGACGACGCGCTGTTCGACTCGATCATCGCGGGCGCCGCCGGCTACCTGCTCAAGAACATCCCGGGCAACGACCTCGTCGAGAACCTGCGCACCGTTGCCGCCGGCCGGTCGCTGCTCGACCCGTCGGTGACGTCGCGGGTGCTGCAGCGGCTGCGCGAGGGCAACGAGCGCGAGGAGCGGCTCGGCAAGCTGACCGAGCAGGAGCGGCGCATCCTCGAGCTGATCGGCCAGGGCCTGACGAACCGGCAGATCGCCGAGGAGATCCACCTCGCCGAGAAGACGGTCAAGAACTACGTCTCGAACATGCTCGCCAAGCTCGGCATGGAGCGCCGCACCCAGGCGGCGGCGTACGCCGCGCGGCTGTCCGACCGGCAGGCGTAGCCCACGCTGGACGTGGGGGCGTTCTGGTCTTTATTCTGGTCCGCATGGACGCGCTGCCGCTGACCGACGCCAAGGCACACCTGTCGGAGCTGGTGGACCGGGTCGAGCGCGAGCACGACCGCGTGACCGTGACGAAGAACGGCCGGGTCGCCGCGGTGCTGATCAGCCAGGACGAGCTCGCCGGGCTCGAGGAGACGCTGGACGTCCTCGCCGACCCGGAGCTGATGGCGTCGCTGCGCGAGTCGCGGCGGCAGGCGGCCGCCGGTGACCTCACCGACCTGGCCGACGCGGTCCGCCCGGCGCCGGCGCGGGTGCGGGGCATGCGGTCGGTCGAGGTCAGCGCCGCGATCTACGCCCTGCTGCGCCGCGTCGCCGACGAGGAGGGCATCACCGTCGACGACGTGATCGCGCGGGCGGTGACCGGCGGCCCGCACGTCCCGGACGCGCCCTGAGCGGCACCGGGCCGAGCGGCGCCGGGCCGAGCGGCCCCGGGCTGAGCGGCTCCGGGCCGGACGGACCCGCGGCGAGCGGCCCCGCGCCGACCGGCCCGTGGCGGGTGCGGCTGACCGGCGAGGCGCGCCGGTCGCTCGACGCGCTGCCGGCGAAGGTCTACTTCGCGGTCGTGGAGTTCCTCGGCGGCAGCCTCGCGGACAACCCGCTCCGCGCGGGCCACGCGCTCCAGCGCGACCTCGCCGGGCTGCACTCGGCGTGGCGCTCCGAGTACCGCGTGGTCTACGAGGTGCGCGAGGACGAGCGCGAGGTCGTCGTGCACCGCGTGCAGCACCGGCGCGACGTGTACCGGCCGACCGCGTAGGCGCTACAGCGGGCCCGCGCGGCTGCCGACCACCGGAGGGTGCGGCGGTGCGGGGGGTGCGACGCGGCGGTGCCGGAGACGGCCCGCTGGTGCTCGCTGTGCCACACCCGCTTCGACGCGCCGCCGCCGTTCGTCCCGAAGCCGCCGCCGCGCTACTCCCGCTGGCGCGGCGACGCGGTGACGCTGGACGGCTGGGCCCGCGTCGTCTGGACGGCGGTCATCCTGCTGCTGCCGGTGTGGTTCCTCTGGATCGCGGGCGCGTTCGGCGTGATGTTCGCGATCGGCTGGTGGTTCTGCGTGACGCCGGTCGCGCTGCGCGACGTGTGGCGGCGCGCGCGGCTGTGACGTGGCTACGCCGTGACGAGGGCGGGCAGCGGCTGGTCCTCGGGGACGTGCTTCATGGCCGCGGAGTTCATGCAGTAGCGCAGCCCGGTCGGCGGCGGGCCGTCGTCGAACACGTGCCCCAGGTGCCCGTCGCAGCGCGCGCAGCGGACCTCGACGCGCACCATGCCGTACGAGGTGTCCCGGTAGCTCACCACCGCGTCGTCGGACACCGGCTGGGTGAACGACGGCCAGCCCGTGCCGCTCTCGAACTTCTCGCCGCTCTTGAACAGCGGGTTGCGGCACCCGGCGCAGACGTACGTCCCCGGGTCGTGGGTGCCCACGAAGCAGCCGGTGCCGGCCCGCTCCGTGCCGTGCCGGCGCAGCACGTCGTACTCCTCGGGCGTCAGCCGCGCCCGCCACTCGTCGTCGGTCAGTACGAGCTTGTCTGCCATGCGGTCAGCGTAGGCGCGGCGCGCGGCGCGGGCACGTGGAACGGGTCCCGGCGGGGCGGCGCCTTGAGGTCGGCGCGCGGGCAGGTGGCGAGCGTCAGCCCGGCCCAGCCGAGCGCGTCGTCGCAGAGCCGGTCCACGGTCCAGCCGAGGGTCACGCCGGCCGGGGTGATCGACGCCTTGAAGACGGTGATCTCGTTGCGCCGCGGCTCGTCGTAGATGACCGCCATCGAGCCGACCATCTGCGCGGTGCCGCGGCTGCCGTTGGGGCCGTTCCACGGCTGGTCGAACCGCTGCCACATCCCGGGCGTCGCGCTCCACACGCCGCCGCGGGCGACGTCGTGGCGTTCGAGACACCGCAGGATCTCGGTCGCGGCCGCGATGCCGAGCACCGCCGCGGGACGGATCACCGTCTCGATCATGCTCAGGTGATCGGCGCGTGCGGCGGCCGGTCCGGCCACCCACACGAGTGACGTCAGGCGTCGAGCAGGTCCAGCGCCGCCTCGACCACCGACCGCGTGTCGATGCCGTGCAGCGCGTACAGGTCGCCGACCGCGCCGGCCTGGCCGAAGCGCGAGACGCCGAGGCACGCGACCTCCGCGCCGGTCGCCGCCCCGAGGAACGCCAGCGTGTGCGGGTGGCCGTCGAGGACGGTCACCAGCGGCGTCCCGCTGCCGAACACCCGGTCGACCACGCCCTCGTCCACGCCCGGCTCCAGCGCCGGCGGCAGCAGCCCGCGGCGCGCCTGCACGGCGCGCCAGAGGCGGTCGTACGACGACACGACCACCACGCCCGCGTTGATGCCGAGCCCGGCCAGCTCGTCGGCCGCCGCGACGACGTCGGGCACCACCGCGCCGACCGCGACGAGCGTCACCGCGGCGCCGGGCCGGAGCCGGTACGCGCCGGCCAGCACGTCGCGCCGGCGCTGCTCGTCCAGCGTCCCGGCGAGCGCCTGGTCGACCGGCCGCGTGGTGAGCCGGACGTACGCGCCCTCGCCGTCATGCCGACCCAACCTGGAAAGACAGTGCAGCAGCACCCACTCGAGGTCCTGGGCGAACGCCGGCTCCCACGCCGTCACGCCCGGCTGCTCCAGGCCGATCGACGGCGTGATGACGGACTGGTGCGCGCCGCCCTCTGCGGCGAGCGTCACGCCCGACGGCGTGCCGACGAGGATCGACTGCCCGCCGGCGTAGACGCCGAACGCCCACGGCTCCAGGGCGCGCGCGACGAACGGGTCGTACACCGTCCCGATCGGCAGCAACGGCTCCCCCGCCGTCATCCACGTGGCGCCCAGCTCGCCGAGCAGGCCGACCAGGTTGGTCTCCGCGATGCCGAGCTCGATGTGCTGGCCGAGCCGCGACTCCTTCCAGCGCATCAGGATGTCCGTCGCGTCGGCGAACCAGTCGGCCCGGTCCTCCGGCGACCAGACGCCGACCTTGTTGATCCAGCCGCCGGTGTTGGTGCTGCTGGCCACGTCCGGCGAGACGGTCACCACGCGCGCCGCCACCTCCGGCGCCTCGCGGGTGAGGTCCACCAGCACGCGGCCGAGCACCGCCTGCGTCGCCTGCTCCCCCTTGTACGCGCGGCCGAGCGAGACGGGCACGTCCGGCGCCTTGCCGTCGCCGAGGGGCGGGCGTTCCAGCCGGGCGGCCACCTCGCGGCACAGCGCGGCGGCGGGCGAGTCCGCGGGCAGCGGCGCCCACGGGTCCTCGACGGAGGTGCCGAGGCGTTCGGCCAGCTCCGCGTACTGCTGCGCCGTCAGCAGCGCCGAGTGGTTGGCCGGGTGCCCCTCGATCGGCAGCCCCCAGCCCTTGATCGTGTAGGCGAACATCACCGTCGGCCGGTCGTCGGCCACCGCGTCGTACGCCGCCCGCAGCTCGTCCAGGTCGTGGCCGCCGAGGTCGCGCAGCGCGCGGGCGACGTCGTCGTCGGAGAGGTCGTCCAGCACCTTCTTCACCGCGAGGCGTTCGCGCAGCGCGGATGCCGGCGCGCGCAGCAGCGACTGGTACTCCTCGTTGCCCATCTCGTCGATGCGCGTGCGCAGCGCCGCGCCGCCCTTGCGCGCGAACAGCGACTGGAGGAACCGGCCGTACTTCACCGGCAGCACCTGCCAACCGGCCGCCTCGAACATCCGCATCAGCCGCGTCGCGGCGATGTCCGGGACGACGCGGTCGAGCGACTGGCGGTTGAGGTCGACCACCCACAGCACCTCGCCGAGGCGCGGCACGACCGGGTCGGCGATGCACTCCCACACCGCGCCCTCGTCCAGCTCGGCGTCGCCGAGCAGGCTGATCTGCCGGCCGCCGCGCGGGGTGTCGAAGTGCGTCTCCAGGTAGCGGCGGGCGACCGCGCCCCACACCGGCGCGGTCGCGCCGATGCCGACCGAGCCGGTCGAGTAGTCCGGGCGGTCCGGGTCCTTGGTGCGCGACGGGTACGGCTGGAGCCCGCCGAGCTCGCGGAGGCGCGCCATGTAGGACTGGTCGAGGGTGCCGAGCAGGTACGAGATCGCGTGGAACACCGGCGACGCGTGCGGCTTCACGCTGACCCGGTCCTCCGGCCGGAGCACCTCGAACCACAGCGACGTCATCAACGACACCATCGACGCGCTGGACGCCTGGTGGCCGCCGACCTTGACGCCGGAGGGGTTCGGGCGGGTGTTGGCCGCGTGCACCATCGACGTCGCGAGCCAGAGCACGCGGCGTTCGACCTCGCGGAGGGCCTCGTCGGTCACCCCGGGATTGTCCCGTACGCGACGCCGGCGCACGCGCGGGTACGTTGCGGGCAACGGGAGGTGGTCAACGTGAGGGCGTGGCTGACGCGTGCGGGCAAGCACGGCGAGCGCGAGCAACTCGCGCTGGACGAGAAGGTCGCCGTCGTCGGATGGGGGGCTCTTCCCGACCTGTCGCGGGTGACCAGCCGCGAGCAGATCGCCCCGATGCTCCGGGAGGCGTACCCGGACTACGGCGACAAGCGGGTGCTCAACCACGTGGCGCAGCTCTGGGCCTTCCGGGACTCCATGACGGAGGGGGACCTCGTCGTCCTGCCGCTCAAGGCTCGGGCCGCGGTCGCCATCGGTCGCGTCACCGGCGGCTACGCGTACCGGCCGGACCTGCCGCCGGACGCCATGCACACGCGCCCTGTCGACTGGTTCGCCGACGTGCCCCGCACCGCGATCGGACGGGACCTGCTCCACTCTCTCGGCGCGTTCCTGACGGTGTGCGAGATCCGCCGCAACAACGCCGCCGAGCGCCTCCTGGCGCTGGCGGAGAAGGGTGTCGACCCGGGGGCGGTGCAGGCGGCCGCGGCCGGCGCGCCTCCCGTCGCTCAGGTGACGGACGAGGAGGCGCAGAGCGCCTTCGACGTCGAGCGGTACGCGGCCGACGTCATCAACGCGTACATCGCCGAGAAGTTCGCCGGGCACGAGCTGGCGCGGCTCGTCGAGGCGCTGTTCGTCGCCCGCGGCATGGTCACGTGGCTGGCGCCGGAGGGCCCGGACGGCGGCATCGACGTCCTCGCCGGGTCGGGTCCGCTCGGCATGGACGACCCGCGCATCTGCATCCAGGTGAAGTCCCAGCAGTCACCGGTGGACGTCCGGGTCGTGCGCGAGCTCCAAGGCGTCGTCGGACGGCTGAAGGCGACGCAAGGCCTGCTCGTCGCGTGGGGCGGCGTCACCAAGTCCACCGAGCGCGAGCTCCGCAACGAGTTCTTCCAGGTGCGGGTGTGGGACGCCGACACGCTCGTCCACGAGCTCACCACGCACTACGACGCGCTCCCAGAGGACATCCGGACGGCGCTGCCGCTCAAGCGGGTATGGACACTCGCCGCTGACGATGCGTGAGGTGAGCCGGAGCCGTTCGACACCCGGCTTCCGCGCGGACGTCGAGGGCCTGCGCGCCGTCGCCGTCGTGGCGGTCGTGCTGTTCCACGCGGGCGTCCCCGCGGTGGCCGGCGGCTACGTCGGCGTCGACGTGTTCTTCGTGCTCTCCGGCTTCCTGATCACCGGGCTGCTGTGGCGCGAGGCACGCGAGACGGGCCGCGTCGACTTCGCCCGCTTCTACGCCCGCCGGGTGCGCCGCCTGCTGCCCGCCGCCGCGCTCGTCATCGCCGGCACGGTCGCGGTGTCGCCGGCGGTGCTCTCGCCGCTGCGCGCCGGCGACGTGGCGAAGGACGGCGCGGCGGCCGCGCTCTACGCCGCCAACTACCGGTTCGCGACGGTCGCGACGGACTACTTCGCGGCGGCCGAGCCGTCGCCGCTGCTGCACTTCTGGTCGCTCGCGGTGGAGGAGCAGTTCTACGTCGTCTGGCCGCTGCTGCTCGCGTTCGTCGCCCGGCGGCGCGACGCCACCCGCGCGACGGCGGCGACGCTCGCCGGGCTCGTCGCGATGAGCTTCGCGGCGTGCGTCGTGGTGACGGCGGACGCGCGGCCGTGGGCGTTCTTCTCGCTGCCGACCCGCGCGTGGGAGCTCGGCATCGGCGGCCTCGTCGCGCTCGCCGCGCCCCGGCTGCGCACCCTGCGGCCGAGCGTCGCGACGGTGCTCGGCTGGGCCGGCCTGGCCGCGATCCTCCTCGCCGCCGTCACGTACGACGACCACACGCGGTTCCCCGGACCCGCCGCCGCGCTGCCGGTGCTCGGCACCGCGGCCGTCGTCATGGCCGGCTGCGCGCGCACCCGCAACGGCGTCGCCGCGGTCCTGGGCCGCGCCGTCCCGCGCGCGGTCGGGCGGGTGTCGTACTCGTGGTACCTCTGGCACTTCCCGGTGCTGATCCTCGCCGCGCCGGCCAGCACGGCGGTCGCCACGGCGATCGCCGTCGCCACGATCCTGCCCGCCGCGGTGACGCTGCACCTGGTCGAGAACCCGGTCCGCTTCTCCACCCGCCTCACCACGCGGCGCAGCCTCGCGCTCGGCGCGGCGCTCACGTCGCTGGCGGCGGTGGCGGCGTTCGGGACCGGCGCGACGCTGCCCGAGCCGAAGGGCACGACGAGTGCCGCGCCCGCCCCTGCCCTGAGCGCGGCGCCCTCCGCCACCAACGCGCCGACCGTCGCCGACCGGGTCGCCCAGGCCGTGGCCGACGCGGTCCGCGTCACGAGCGTCCCCGCGAACCTCGACCCGTCGCTCAAGCGCGCTCGCTCCGACAAGCCGCGGCACGTCGCCGACGGCTGCCACCTGTCGTACGAGCAGGCGGCGGCCCGCGGCTGCACGTACGGCACCGGCCGCGACGCGATCCTGCTCACCGGCGACTCGCACGCGGCGCAGTGGTTCCCCGCGCTGGAGGCGGTGGCGCGGCAGCGCGGGCAGCGGCTGGTCGCGCTGACCAAGTCGACCTGCCCGCCGTTCGACGTCAGCGTGTTCTCGCCGGTGCTCGGGCGGCACTACCGGGAGTGCGACGCGTTCCGCGCGAACGTCCTCGACCGCGTCCGCACCGAACGCCCGAAGGTCGTGGTGCTCGGCGCGGCGCGGCACTACGAGGAGCGGCTCTACGGCTTCGCGCCGTACGGCCCGGAGTGGCTCGCGGGGATCGAGCGCACGGTCCGGAGCATCGAGGCGACCGGCGCGCAGGTCGTGGTGCTCAGCCCGACGCCGCGGACGCACGGCAACGTCCCCGACTGCCTGGCCACGCACCTGGACCGGGTGCGCTCGTGCCTGCGGGACGTGCCGAGCGCGTTCGACCGGTCAGGGATCGACGCGGAACGTGCCGCCGTCACCGAGGCCGGTGGTACCTACCTCGACGTCCAGCCGTGGCTCTGCGCGCGCGACGCGTGCCCGGTCGTCGTCGGCACGATGCTCGTCTACCGCGACGACAACCACCTCACCACCGTCTACCCCACCTGGCTCGCGCCCGTCGTCGCCGAGGGGCTGGACACGGCGTTCGAGTCCTGACCACGACGGCCCGACGAGCACGGTCAGCGTGGCGACGGCGTAGACCGCGCCGAACGCCGTCACCGTCGGCACCAGCCCCGCCTGCTCCACCGTGAACCCGGCCACCACGCCGCCGAGCGGGACCGCGGCGGACGAGCCGGCGAGCACCACGCCCCACACCCGCGCGCGCAGCGACTCGGGCACCCGGTCGAACAGCGCGGTGTCCATGATCGGGTTCAACGCGCCCGCCGCGAAGCCGCTCACGGCCATCACCCCGACCAGCACCGGCACCGGCGCGCCGAGCGCGACCGCGAAGAACCGCGGCGCGCCGCAGAGCAGGAACGCCAGGAAGAACATCGGGCGCCGGGGCAGCCGGTGCCCGACCGCGCCGAACGACAGCGCGCCGGCCAGCGCGGCGCCGCCCATCACGCCGATGAGCAGGCCGAGCGCGCCGCGGTTGTGCAGCACGCGGTCGGCGTAGAACGGCATCAGCACGCCGCCGAAGCCGGCGTCGAGCATGTTCGTGACCAGGCAGAGCAGCACGATCGACCGCACGGTCGCGTCGGCGCGCAGGTACCCGAGCCCCTCGCGCAGGTCGGCGACGTAGCGGGTCCGCTCCCGCTCGACCCGCGGCGGCGCCGGGACGAACCGCGCGACGAGGGTGGCGGACACGACGAACGTCGCGGCGTCGACCAGCAGCATGTTCGGCGCGCCGAGGAACGCGATCAGCACGCCGGCCAGCGGGTAGCCGACCATCCGCGCGCCGCGCGACACGGCGTCGTACGCGCCGGTCGAGCGTTCCAGGGTGGTGCCCGCCCGCTCGGTGAGGGCGGGGAGCATCGCGCTGCGCGCGGTCTCGCCCGGCGTCGCGAGGAACGACCGCAGGAAGACCAGCGCGAGGACGTGCCAGTACTCCACGCCGACGGTGCGGTGCAGCAGCGGCAGCGTGAGCACGATCGCCGCGCTGGCCAGGTCGGAGCCGATGCTCGTGCGCCGGTGGCCGACCCGGTCGGCGAGCGTCCCGGAGAACGCCGCGGACAGCGCGATGGGCAGCGTCGAGACGCCGGCCGCGATGCCGGTCTTGGCCGCGCTGCCGGTCGTCTCCAGGACGAACAGCGGGATCGCGAAGAGGGTGAACGCGTTGCCGGCGATCGACACGACGTTGGCCGCGAGCAGGCCGGCCAGCGGCGTGCGGCGGCTCACGGCGCGTCCTGGAACGGCCGCACGGTGCGCGGGAACGCGTGGAACGTCACGACGACCTGCTCGGTGCCGGGTCCGTCGTCGCGGCGCGCGAACGACTCGATCGTGCGGTGCACGGTCTCGGTCAGCTCCTTGAGCTGCGCCGCGGTCATCCGGTACTGGTAGTCGTTGAGGACGGACGCCTCGACCCACTCGACCGGCCAGTCCGCCTGGGTGCGGACCCACTCGGCGGCCACCCCCGCGCTCACGTCCACGATGGCCGCCTGGTAGACCGACAGCACGGCGGCGTGCTCGGGATCGTCGAGCCAGCGCTCGGTGGCGACGTAGCTCCCGCCGGGCACCGCCCGCCACCACCGTTCCCGGCCGTTGCCGCCGGGCGCGTCCTCGACGAAGCCGTGGCGTTCGAGCTGGCGCAGGTGGTAGCTCGTTGCGCCACTGCTCTCGCCGAGCCGCGCCGCGAGCAGCGTCGCGGTGGCGGGGCCGTTGCTCCGCAGCTCCTTGAGCATCCGCACCCGGATCGGGTGCGTCAGCGCCTTGAGCTGCTCGGGGCCGAGCTCGCGCAGGGAGGACATGGGGGCACGGTACGACCGCAGAGACCTCTTTGCAAAGGGTTCTTTGCGGTCAGGGGTCGATCCCGAAGACCCCGCCGTCGCCGAGCGCGGACGTGCTCACCTCCACGTCGTGCCGCGGCTCCTCCGGCACGTGGGCGGGAGCGGCCCGGCGTTCGAGCCCGGACCACGACGACCCGACCAGCGGCGTGAGCGTGACGAGCAGGTACGCCGTCCCGAACGTCACGAGCGTGGTCGTGAAGCCGAGCTCCTCCACCGAGAGCCCGGCGAGCACGCCGCCCACGGGGATGGCGGCCGAGCTGCCGGCGATCACCACGCCCCAGACGCGGGCGCGCAGGTGCTCGGGGACGCGGTCGAAGATCGCGGTGTCCATGATCGGGTTCAGCGCGCCGGCGAACAGGCCGCTCATCGCGGTCACGGCGACGAGCACCGCGAGGCGGGCGCCCGAGGCCACGACGAAGAACCGCGGCGGACCGCAGAGCAGGAACGCCACGAAGAACGTCGCCCGCCGCGGCAGCCGCTGCCCCACCGCGCCGAACGCCAGCGCCCCGGCCAGCGCCGCCGCGCCCGCGACGCCGACGACGAGGCCGAGCGCGCGGCGGTCGTCGAGCACCCGCTCCGCGTAGAACGGCAGCATCACGCCGCCGAACCCGGCGTCGAGCATGTTCGTCGCCATGCACATCAGCACGACCGACCGCGTCGTCGCGTCCTGGCGCATGTAGCCGAGCCCCTCGCGCAGGTCGGCGAGGTAGCGCGTCCGCACCCGCTCGACGGGCGGCGGCGGCGGGACGAGCAGGTACACGAGCGCGGCGCTCACCACGAACGTCGCCGCGTCGACCACGAGCATGTTCGGCGCGCCGAGCAGCGCGATCAGCAGGCCCGCGACGGGGAAGCCGACCATCCGCGCGCCGCGCGACACCGCGTCGTACGCGCCGGTCGCGCGTTCGAGCGTCGTGCCGGCCCGCGCGGTGAGGTCGGGCAGCAGCGCGCCGCGCGCGGTCTCGCCGGGCGTCGCGAGGAACGACCGCAGGAAGATCAGCGCGAGCACCTGCCAGTACGCCACGCCGACCGTCGCGTGCAGCACCGGCAGCACGATGACGATGGCGGCGCTGGCGAGGTCGGAGCCGATGCTCGCGACCCGGTGGCCGACCCGGTCCGCGAGCGTCCCGGAGAACGCCGCCGACAGCACGATCGGCAGCGTCGAGACACCCGCCGCGATGCCGGTCTTCGTCGCGCTGCCCGTCGTCTCCAGCACGAACAGCGGGATCGCGAACAGCGTGAACGCGTTGCCGGCGATCGAGATCGCGTTGGCCACGAGCAGCCCGGCGAGCGGTCGCCGGTCCCCCCGCGTCGTGGCCACGGGGGAACCGTACCGACTTCCGCGGGCCCGCTACACGCAGGTGAAGTTGCCGGGCGAGTCCGCGAACGCGGGGCTCGAGTTCTTCGAGAACTCGTTCGTGAACACGATCGACGCCTCGTCGAACCCGCTGCTGTTCTTCGTGGTCACCGCGGTCGCGCCGTCGGCCGTCGCGAGCGACTGGAGCGTGCTGATCAACGACGGCGACGGCGTGCGGACGACGCTGTTGCCGCCGTACGCGCCCTCGCAGACGTAGTAGATGTTGTAGACGCCGGTCGCGTCGATCAGCTTGTCCAGCGCGTTCGGGTTCGGCGACGACAGGTCGCCCTGCAGCGCGTCCTGCTGCCACCCGCCGTAGAGCACGTCCGGACCGACGAACCTCGCCTTCGGGTTCGCCGTGCCCGGCCGCACCACGTCGAGGTGGTCGCTGCCGTACCCGCCGTAGACGTGGTCCTTGTCCGGGCCGCCCCACAGCCAGTCGTCGCCGTCGCCGCCGAACAGCACGTCGCGGTCGCACGTCGCGGTGACCGCCGCCGGGCAGACGGCGGTCAGGCCCGGGTTGGCGTCGGTCGCGCCGCCGTTGCCGTGCGCCGTGTCGTTGCCCGCGCCGGCGTGGACGGAGTCGTTGCCGGAGCCGCCGTCGAGCGTGTCGTTGCCGCCGGTCGCGATCTCGTAGAGCAGCGTGTCGCGCTGCAGCGAGCCGGTCGCGTACACCGTCTCCGACACGAACGACGCGCTGTCGACGAGCACCTGCTGGGCCTTGCCGTTCTGGCCCGCGCCGGTGCCGTTGACGCTCACCGTGACGCGCGCGAGGTCGCCCTCGACCGCGTCGTCGCCCGCGCCGCCGTCGACGGTGTCGTCGCCGAGCTCGCCGTGCAGCTCGTCGTGCCCGTCGCCGCCGCTGACGGTGTCGTTGCCGAACGCGCCCGCGACCTCCTTGGCGACCGGCGCCTGGACCGTGCGCCGCGGGATCTCCGCGAACGGCGGCGCGTGGTACGTCCACGCGCCGAGCGTGAGCGTCCGCGCGACGACGCCGTTGTCGGCGAGCACCGCGTCCTCGCCGGTGCCGCCGTCGATCGTGTCGCCGCCGTCGGCGAGGTTCGTCGCCGTGGCCGCGGCCGTCGTGGCCGGCGCGGTGAACCGCGCGAGTCCGTTCGCCAGCGAGGAGCCGCCGCCGACCAGGTCGTCGTCGTCCGCGTCGCCGGTGATCGTGTCTGCGCCCGCGTTGCCCTCGACGTGGTCGTCGCCGGCGTCGCCGTGCAGCACGTCGTCGGCGCCGCCGCCGAACACCAGGTCGCGCCCGGCGTCACCGTGCGCCGTGTCGGCGCCGGAGGCGTTCGCCGGCGGCGCCGTGCCGCCCGCGACCGCGACGTCGAACAGCGTGACCGCCCGCGACGCCTCGCCGGTGTTGACGTCGGTGCCGTTGCGGTCGATCCGGCCGTTGTCGCCGACCACGACGTCCGCGCCGGCGCCGCCGGTCACGGTGTCGCCGCCATCCACCTTGTTCGGCAACGCCGTCAGGACCGCGCCGACGTAGTGCACCGCGCTGCCGCCGACCACGTCGTCGGCCTCGGTGCCGCCGCTCAGCGTGTCCGCGCCCGCGTTGCCCTGCATGCGGTCGTCGCCGGCGTCGCCGGTCATCGTGTCGTCGCCGGACTGGCCGAACATCCAGTCCGCCGCGTCGTCGCCGTGCATCGTGTCGCCGCCGGAGAGGTCGGCGTTCGGGTGCGGCCCGGAGCCGGCGTTGTCGACGTCGAAGAACGTCCACCGCGCCGTCGCGCCGCTGCCGGTCACCGTGCCGTTGTCGCCGAGCATGACGTCGGTGCCGCCGTCGCCGTTCATCGTGTCGCCGGTGTCGCGGATCGCGCCGTCGCGCATCGTGCCGCCGGCCAGCGCGTCGTCGCCGCCGCCGCCCGTCATCGTGTCGGCGCCGCTGTTGCCCTCCAGCACGTCGGCGTCGTCGCCGCCGGACATCGTGTCGGCGTCACCCTGGCCGTAGAGCCGGTCGGTGCCGGCGTCGCCGTCCATGGTGTCCGGCCCGGACACGTCGGCGGGCGGCGCGGTCGCGCCGCTGACGTCCTCGTCGTAGAGCGTGACGGCGGACTCGACCCGTGCGTTGTCGCCGGTGGCGACGTCGTTGCCCGCGCCGCCGGTGATCGTGTCGCCGCCGTCGAGCGTGTTGCGCAGCTCCCGCACGGCGCCGTTCGCGCCGCCGCGGTCGGTGCCGCTGCCGCCGACGAGGCGGTCGTCGCCGTCGTTGCCGGCGATCGCGTCGTCGCCGGCGTTGCCCTCGACGTAGTCGGCGCCGTCGCCGCCGCCGATCGTGTCGTCGCCGGACTGGCCGTACACGACGTCGGCGCCGTCGTTGCCGCTGATCGTGTCGCCGCCCGCCTCGTGCGCGACGGCCTGGCCGCTGGTGCGGACGTCGAGCAGCACGACCGCGCCGCCGGCCGCGATGGTGGCGTTGTCGCCGGTGACCAGGTCGGCCGCGAGGCCGCCGCTGATCGTGTCGCCGGAGTCGCGGACGTCGGCCGTGGACGAGCCGCCGATGATCCGGTCGGCGCCGTCGTCGCCGTACAGCGTGTCCGCGCCGGAGCCGCCCTCGACGTAGTCGTCGCCGCCGTCGCCGTGCACGCCGTCGTCGCCGCCGGTGCCGTAGATCGTGTCGTTCTCCGCGTCGCCGGTGATCGTGTCGTCGCCGGCCTCCGCGCCGACGGTCGCGCCGCCGGTCTTGAGGTCGAGCGGCGTGACGGCGAACGCCGGGCTGATCGTCGCGTTGTCGCCCGCGATCGCGTCGGTGCCCGCGTCGCCGTGGATCGTGTCGCCGGCGTCGGCGACGTTCGCCACGCCGTTACCGCCGACGAGGCGGTCGTTGCCGGCGTTGCCGTTGATCGTGTCCGAGCCGGAGCCGCCCTCGACGTAGTCGTCGGCCTCGCCGCCGCGGATCGTGTCGTCGCCGCCCTGGCCGGAGATGCGGTCGGCCTGCGCGTCACCGTCGATGGTGTCGCCGCCGCTGTACGACGCGGACGGCGCGCTGCCGGCCAGGTCGTGCAGGTCGTGCAGCGTCAGGACGAACGCGCCGCTGATCGTCGCGTTGTCGCCCGCGACGACGTCGGTGCCGTCGTTGCCGTGGATCGTGTCGCCGCCGTCGCCGTGCGCCGCGACGCCGGACCCGCCGACGACGCGGTCGTTGCCGGCGTTGCCGGACATCGTGTCCGCGCCGCCCTGCCCGAACAGCAGGTCGTCCTGGTCGTCGCCGGTCATCGTGTCGTCGCCCGCGTCGCCGTCGAAGAACGTCGTCGACGGACCGGTGGCGTTGTCGCCGAACAGCGTGTCCGCGCCCTGGCCGCCGTGCAGCGTGTCGCCCGTGTCGGGAACGCCCGCCTGCGCGGTGCCGCCGACGAGCACGTCGCCGGCCGCGTCGCCGTCGATCGTGTCCGAGCCGGAGTTGCCGTAGAGCACGTCGGCGTCCTCGTGGCCGTGGATCGTGTCGTCGCCGCCCTGGCCGTAGACGAGGTCGGCCTGCGTTTGGCCGCCGAGCACGTCGTTGCCCGCGAAGCCGCCGGACAGGTCGAGCAGCGTGACGTCGGTGTGCGTGACGTTCGGCGTGGCGTTGTCGCCCGCGATGACGTCGGCGTCGGCGCCGCCGTCGACCGTGTCGTTGCCGTCCACCTCGCCCGCCGTCGCGGAGCCGCCGACGAGCACGTCGGCGCCGTCCTCGCCGGAGACGGTGTCGTCGCCGGGACCGCCGAACGCCGTGTCGTCGCCGATGCCGCCGTGCACGTCGTCGGTGCCCGCGCCGCCGGTGACGAGGTCGGCGCCGGTGTCGCCGTAGACGGCGTCGGAGTCCGCGCCGCCGTCGATCTCGTCGTCGGCCTGGTAGCCGCGCAGGTAGTCGTTGCCGGCCTCGCCCGCGAGGTAGTCGCGGTCGGCCTCGCCGAGCACGGTGTCGTCGCCGGGGCCGGCGAAGACCGCGTCGGAGCCGGTGCCCGCGATGACGCAGTCGGACGACGGGCCGTTGCCGGTGCGCAACGCCGTCGCGACGCCCGCCACCGACGCCTGGCCGCCCTGCACCAGGCCGTTCGTCACGACCCGGTCGCCGAGGGTGCCGTCGAAGTTGGCCGGGGTCGCGTCGTCGGTCTGCACGACGCCGCTGGTGACGCGGCGGCCGTCGAACCGGCCGGAGTCGGCCACGCCGTCGCCGTCGAGGTCGAGCTTGCCGTCGGCGAGCACGTTGGCGCTCGGGCGGCAGACGATCGGCGCGGTGCCGCGCGTCAGGTCGGCGCCAGCCGACGACGTGACGGTGGACTTCACGTCCGCGCCGCTGGTCGTGATCGTGGCGTTCGACGGGATGGTGCCGGTGTCGCCGAGCACGATGTCGTTGCCCGCGCCCGCGTCGACCGCGTCGGCACCGCCGCCGCCGGTCACCTGGTCGCTGCCGTCGCCCGCGTCGAGCAGGTCGTCGCCGGCCCCGCCGTCGAGGACGTCCGCGCCGCCGCGGCCGACCAGAGAGTCGGCGCCGTGGCCGCCGAGGATCGTGTCGTTGCCGAACGCCGTGCTGTTCGCGGTGTCGCCCTCGGCGGTGTCGTTGCCGTTGCCGGCACAGAGCGAGTCGTTGCCGGGGCCGCCGGAGAGCCGGTCGTCGCCGGAGTCGCCGACGAGCACGTCGTCGCCCGCCTCGCCGTTGAGCTGGTCGCCCGCGTCGGTGGACGTCGAGGCGCACGCGGTCGCGAACGCGAACCCGCCCGCCATCGCGCCGAGCCGCGCCCGGTCGGTGGCGCCGCTCGCGCCGGAGAACGCACCGCCGAACAGCCAGTCCGAGTCGAAGTGCCCGGCCAGCGAGTCGGCGCCGTCGTTGCCGACGAGCACGTCGCGGCCGTCGAGCAGCGCCGCCGCGCCCGCGTCGGTGAGGCTCGCGTTGCGGGCCTTCGCGGTCGCGACCTGCGCGGTGTTCAGCCCCGGGCCGCCGTTGAGGCTGTCGTCGCCGGTGCCGCCCGCGACCCAGTCGCCGCCGGCGTTGCCGCTCACCTTGTCGGAGCCGCCCGCGCCGTCCAGCACGTCCGCGCCGAGGCCGCCGTCGATGGTGTCGTCGTCGCCGCCGCCGTCGACGGTGTCGTCGCCGCCCGCGGTGGTGATCTTGTCGACGCCGTCGCCGCCGGTGACGGTGTCGGCGCCGCCGGCCGTCGTGACGCGGTCGTCACCGGTGCCGGCGTTGACGACCGAGCCGATCGTGAACGGCACCTCGACGCCCTCCGCGGTCGCGCCGGAGGCGAGCTCGACCACGTCGTTCGCGGTCCCCGAGTCGGCGAGGATGCGCCCGCCGATGGGCACCAGGTCGTCCTGCACCAGTCCGCTGAACTCCACCTGCACCGGCGTCGCCTTCGTCGGGTCGACCGGCGCCATCTGCCGCACGACGAACTTCTCCGCCGTCTTGGTGGACTTGTAGTGCCGGGCCGCGACGTACGTCTCGCCCATGTTGAGCCGCAGGTCGCTCCCCTCGGCCACGGCGAGGTCGGGCTCGAAGCGCTGGCACTCGACCTCGAACAGCTTGATCGGCGGCTTGAGCCGGAACAGCTCGTAGTTCCACCGCTTGCTCCACAGCTTCAGGTCGATCTCGACGAAGAAGCCGAAGAAGAAGTCGAGCAGGCCCTGCACCTTGAACAGGCACATCGGGTTGTCGAGGAACTGCTCGATCTCGTCCATGTACAGCTTGCCGTCGTTGTCCGGGTCGACCAGGTCGAACCCGATCGTGATGCCGACGCCGCCGTACAGGCCGACCTTGAAGACGCTGATCGAGACGGACGCGCCGAGCGTGACGACGAACGTCAGCTCGATCTCGTCCACGTCGTTGCCGGCCAGGTCGAGGTCGTCGATGAAGATGCCGTCGAGCAGCGCGCTCGCGTCGAACGAGTCGTGGTCCTGCTTGAGGACGTTCATGATGCCGCGCGTGTCGTAGCCGACCGCGAAGTGCGCGGACAGCCCGATGGTGCCGCCGACCGAGATGTCGATCGGGACCGGGCCGGCCATGAACGGCCCCCACGAGTACTGCAGGCTCGTGGAGACGCCGAACGCGCCCGGGTCGAAGCGCACCAGCGTGGCGTTCTCGCCGACCAGCAGGCCCATCACGGCCGAGGCGTCGTTGAGGAACGGGAACGACAGGTTGAAGCCGTCGAACTTCTGCACGGTCGTGCCGCGCGTCATCTTCCGCGCGAGCTCCTTGCCGGTGCAGCCCTGCGCGGGGCAGGTGCCGAGCTGGACGACCGACTCCTTGTACTTGGTGCCGTCCTGCTTGTACGTCTTCGAGCAGTCCTTGGGCTGCTTCTGGCCGTTGGCGCCCTTGGCACCGCAGGTGCCCTTCGTCGCGCTCTTCTTGGCAACCTTGAAGCCCCCCTTCTCGGTGACTCCGTTGTTCCACGCGCCGAGCCCGACGAGCGTGCGCTGCGCCTGCGTCGCGAGGTCGCCGACGAGCTGCACCATGCCGACGACCGAGCGGACGAGCGCGAGCGGCTTGTTCGCGGCCTGCTCCAGCAGGTCGAGCAGCGTGCCGATCTGCTGCCCGGTCATCGCCGCGATCTCCTTGAGCACCGGGATCGGCGCCATCAGGACGTCGGCGATCGTCTTGAACGGCCTCGTCAGCTTGTAGATCTCGCTGACCAGCGGCGCCATGAAGTCGTTGACGAACGAACCGGCGTCCATCTGCAGGTCGCCGTACTCGATCTGCGAGTAGCCGCTCGCCTCGGCGTCGGTCAGCGACAGCGTGCCGTTGGCGCCGAACGCCACGTGCACGGTGCCCTGCAGGCTCGGCAACGTCGTGCCGGCCGGGCTGCCGTTCAGCGTCACGCCCGTGACGAAGTAGAGGTCGACGTTGGCGTCCGCCTCTGCCTTGAACGTCGGGTTCACCGTCTCGGGCGAGAGCAGCTTGTCGAGCGAGATGCGGCCCTTGGTGTCCGCTGCCGCGCCGAGGTCCACCGTCGCCTTGACGCGCAGGCCGGTGCGGTCGGCGTTGGTGCCGTCCGTCGTGCTGTCCACGGAGCCGTTGCCGTCGTACACGATGCCCTGGAGCAGGCCGAGCGTGGCCTGGTAGCAACGGCTCGTGCTGAAGCCGCCCGCGGCCACGCCGGCCGCGTGCGTCGTCACCGAGCAGGTGCCTGCGTCGGGCAGGTGCACGGACGCCGCGACCTCGAGCGCCGGGTCGGCGTTGCCGGACGCGGTCGTGCCGAGGTACGGGCCGATGTCGCGGGCCAGGCCGAAGTCGACGTCGTACGTCCAGCCGACCTCCGCGTCGACGCCGTTGGGGCCGTCGATCTGCAGGCCCGGCAGGCCGGTGTCGAACCGGTCGAGGTGGATCGACGGCGTGGCCGCCGAGCAGGTCGTCGCGGTGCAGCCCTTCGAGAGCTGCGCGCTCGTCGCGGCGTCGCCGCCGATCGTCAGCTTCACGCGGACGTCGCTGATGTTCTCGTCGGTCTCCGTGCCGTCGGTCGCGCACGCGTGGTCCGCCGAGGCGTTCGGCGTCGTCTTGCAGAGCAGCGTCACGGTCACGCCGGTGTTGTTGTTGGCGGCCGTCTTCGGCGAGAGCACGCGCAGCAGCGAGGAGTTGTTGCCGATCGCGGTCGACAGGTACGTCTCGAGGGCGCCCTTGAACTGCGTCATCGACGTGTACGTCGGCGCCGGCACCGAGGCCAGCTCGTCCTCCAGCGCCTGCAGCCCGTCCATGACGTGGCTGCCGGCCGTGCGGTCGAGGCCGATCAGCGGCAGCGGCTCGCTCGCGAGCGTGTCGTCCAGGCCCTCCTGCACGAACGTCTTGAGCATGTTCATCGCGACCGTGATGAGCGAGAACTCCAGCGGCTCGTCCGCCGCGACCGCGCCGGTGAAGCCGTTGCTCAGCCCGCCGGCCGTCGAGGTGCCGGCCGACAGGTTCGCGGTGTACGTCAGCACGCCGACGTAGGAGCCCTCGTCCACGCGCCAGGCGTTGCCGCTCGCCCAGGACTTGCCGGACGGCGCCGGGCAGGTGAACGTCGTCGCGGTCTTCGCGGTGACGACGCAGGAGAACGCCGTCGTGTCGTTGCGGATCTCGGTGCCGGTCACGATCGCGGCGGGGACGGACGCGACCGTGACGACGTTGCCGGCCACCGACGTCGCGGTGCCCGCGGGCGCGTTCGGGTCGACGAGCTGCGCGGCCAGCACCGCGCAGACGTCGCCCGTCGTGTTCGCCGCGACGGCGGAGTCGGTGCAGGTCTGGCTCGCGCCGGTGCGGCTCGCCGCCAGGTTGGTGTCGGTGGCGTACGCCGCGGGGGCCGCGTCGCCCGCGCCGGAGAGGCTGAACGACGCGAGGCTCGCCTTCGCGACGCCGGGACCCTGGACCTCGTAGTAGTCGCCGGCGTTCCAGCGGCCGCTGTTCGTCAGCGCGGTGGCGCAGGTCAGCGAGTCCTTGGTCGCGGACGTCACGGTGCAGGTGGCGTTGTCGGTGGTGTTGCGCAGCACCCGGCCGGTCAGCGCCATCGTGTCGAAGCCCGCGCCAGGGTCGACCAGCGTCTTCGTGGTGTCGCCGAGGTCGAAGCGGTACGCGTCGTTCTTCTGCCACACGGCGCCGCCGGACAGCGCGGTGCCGCCGGTGCAGGCGATGGTCGTCGCGGTGATCGTGCCGGTGGCGCAGTCGGCGTTCTTCGTGGTGTTGACCACGCGTGCGCCGGCCGATGTGGTGTACGTCGTGAACGACGCCGCCGAGTCGGTGAGCTTCGCGCCCGGGTCGACGGTGAACGCCTGCCCCGCCGTCCACGAGCCGCCGGTCGCCGGGCAGGACAGCGTGGTCTGCGTGACGCTCAGGCCGGCCGTGACGACGCAGGTGACCGAGCCGGACTTGAGGACGTCGCCGACGGAGACGGCGTTGAAGCCCTGGCCGGTGAGCCCGCTCGCCGTCGCGACCTTGGCGTTGGCGTTCTGGCTCAGGCTGTAGCCGGAGCCGGTCGCCCACGTCGCGGAGTTGTTCAGCGCGCAGGTCAGCGTGTGCTGCGCGACCGCGGTCGGCGCGCAGGAGTTCGCGCCGCTCGTCACGGTGGACGACGTCGTGACGCCGCGCGCCACGAAGTCGACGTTGCCGTCGGTCAGCGTCGAGCCGCTGCTGCCGGTGCTCGCGGTGCCGGACATCGCGAACGCGCTCAGCGTGCCGGTGAGCACCGGGTCCGCGGTGTGTGTGCCGGTGAGCGGCTTGTGCGTCCCGAACAGCCGCGCGCCGGTGCCCAGCCGCAGCGCGATCGAGCCGACGCTGGCGGTGAGGTCGACGTCGGTGTCGTTGACCGTCGCGGTGAGGCTCGTGACGCCGGAGTCGGCGCGCACCACGACGTCGCCCGACGGGACGTCCGGCGAGAGCGGGACGGCGAAGCGGACCTTGGCCGTCGACGTGCTCGTGACGTCGAACGCGCCGACCGTCTCGCCGCCGTCGCG
Source organism: Mycobacteriales bacterium (assembly GCA_036382875.1). Taxonomy (GTDB): domain Bacteria; phylum Actinomycetota; class Actinomycetes; order BP-191; family BP-191; genus BP-191. Next base: position 57,656 of record DASVPJ010000044.1, on the reverse strand, counting down.
CGGCAGGCCGTGCAGGTCGAGGTTGCTCAGCGGCGCCAGGTCCATCCGGAACGGCGCGTCGAGGGTCGCCGAGCCGTTCCACGTGACGGCGAGCTGGAGGTGCGGCGCGTTCGCGACCGTGGACGCGTCCGGCTTGGTGTGGGTGAACCGGTCGAGGGACACCCCGACGCTCGCGCCGGACAGGCTGACGCCGCGGGAGGAGGTGCGCGCGTCGAGCTCGGCGTCGATCGCGGTGACGAGCTCCTGCAGCGTGCCCGGCGGCAGCGCGGCGGGCGCGGCCGCGGTGAACGTCACGGTGCCGCTCGTCACCGTGCCGCCCGCGGTCGTCGGCCAGGTCGGCTCGGTCGTGCCGCTCGTGCCGGCGGTGGTCACCCGGTAGAGCAGCGAGCCGGGCTTGCTCGGCAGCACGAGGTCGCCGGCGGCGTAGGCGGTGCTCTTCTTGAACACCGGCGCCTGCGCGGTGAGCGGCACGCGCTCGGCGATCGCGGTCGCGACGTCGCGGACGCCGGCGAACTGCGGCGTCAGCCGCTGCGGCGAGACGCCGAGCATCGGCAGCGGCGCGACGTAGCCCGGCTCGGTCGTCTGGTCGAGGCGGTTGGCGACGTCGTAGAGGTTCTCCAGCAGCAGCGCCCGCAGCGCGTCCTGGTCGCCCGCGACCCGCCAGGTGTCCCCGGCCCGCCAGGTGTTGTCGTCGTAGGTGGCCGTCGTGATCGCGAGGCCGTCGGCGTTCGCGTAGGTGGGGGTGCCGTTCGCCGCCGTGCCGGTGCGCACCGCCGTGCGGCGGCCGCCGCTCATGCCGGTGATCGTGGTGGTCGCGTCCACGGCCGCGCTCGCGTCGCAGGTGAGGCGGTGCGCCGAGGTGATCGTCACGTCCTCGCACGTCGCGCCGGTCGTGACGTTGTACAGCGTCGCGCCGAGGTCGTCGCCGGCGACGTGCGTGTGCCCGAACGCCGTCAGGAAGTCCGTGCTCGCGTCGTCGAGGATCGTCGTGCCGGCGGTGGCGTTGCTGGCCGTCCCCTCGACCAGCGGGAGCACGTCGAAGAGCTTCAGGTACGTCGTGTACGCGGCGTTCGGCGTCGCGACCGGCTTCGTGGTGTCGCTGACGTCGGCCCAGTCGCCGGTGACGACGGCCTGGTCGGTGCCGGACGTGAGGCTCGCGAGCGTGCCCGCGGCGTCGACGTCGAACGACGTGTCGAGCTTGAGCCCCCACGTCGGGGTCGGCAGCGCGTCCGACGCGAGCAGGCGGCGCAGCGACACGCCGCCGGTGATCGTGGTGCCGTCCTTACCGGCGATCGGGTGCGCGGAGTCGGTGGCCAGGTCCGAGGCGAGCACCGGGCCGTCGCCGGTCGCCGAGAGCGCCCACTCGGTGGCGGTCGCCTCGACCGCGAGGTAGCCGACCTTGCCGTCGAACACGAAGTCGCTGCCCGACGTCGTCGCGCCGTCGACCTCGAACTCGTGGCCGCTGCCGAGCACCGCGAAGTAGCGGTCCACCTGGCCGTTCAGCGAGTCGGAGTCGAGCGCGGCGAGGTCGTCCTGGAGCAGCAGGCCGTACGTCGCCGCGAGCGTCGTCTCGCCGATGTCGACCGTGATCGGGTTCGCCTGCTCGTCGGTCGGGTCGGCCGGGATCCGCGCGGCGAGGCCGGACAGGCCGGTGCCCCCGCGCAGCGCGTCGCCGACGTCGAACGACGCCCGCATCGACGCCGGGTCGTCGGACAGCGCGACGGCGTACGTGAGCTTCTCGGCCGCGGCGTCGTACGCCATCGTGATCGTGGAGCCGGCCAGCCCGTCGAGCGCCGCCTGGAGCTCCTGCGCGCTGCGGATGCGCGGCGTCGCGGTGAACGTCTCCGTCGCCGTCGTCTCGTCCGGCTGCACCTGCGACACGTCGAACTGCACCGCGACGTCGGGCTCGCCGGTCACGCCGGTGACCGTGACGTTCGTCGTCGGCGCGCTGCCGACCGTGGTCGCGGCGGTGGCGTTGGTGATGCCGGTCGTCGTGCCGTCGGAACGCATCCAGTGCACGTTGGTCACCGGGTTGGCCGTGACGGCCTGGCAGTACCAGGTCGTGCCGGCCAGGTCGGCGCCGGTCGGCGGCTGCGTGTCGGCCTTGCCGCAGACGATCGCGGCCGAGCCCTGGTGCTCGACCAGCGTCTGCAGCTCGCCGGCCGGGTCGTACGCGTCGGAGAAGCGGCGGTCCAGCAGCGGGACCTTGACGTCGACGCGGGCCTGCGCGGCGGCCATCGCGGCGGCGAACTGCGAGAGGCCGGTCAGCGCGTCGTCGGCGCCGACGCGGGTGAACGGCTCCAGGTTGGCCAGGCTGACCGTCGGCGTCTTGGGCGCGGCGGCGTTGGCGGCGAGCGGCCGGAGGTCCGGGTACGCCGGCGCGCCGGTGTCGAGGTAGGTGACCGTGCCGCCGGAGGTGCCGGACGGCAGCAGCGACGAACCGAACGTCAGCGCCACGTCGACGCTCGACCCGGCCGGGTCGGTCAGCGTGAACGCCGCCCAGTCGTTCAGCAGCGTGGTCGCCCACTCGGCCTGCGTGACGTAACCGTTCGCGTCGGGGTCGGTGAACGTCGTCACGCCGGTGACGTCGTACGCCGCGCGGCCGGTGACCGTCACGTCGGTGAACCCGTAGCGCGAGGTGAACGACAGCGCGTTCTCGCTGCTGCCCACGTCCGTGGCCAGCGTCATCGTCGCGCCGGTGGGGATCGCCGAGAGGGCGTTCGGGACGTCGATCGTCGTCGTGCCCTGCGCCACCACCGACTTGTCCATGCGGAACGGCACGTCGAGCGTGAGCGTCATGCCGACCGGGACCGTGCCGGTGCCGGCCGTGTCGGTGCCGTGCACTGTGATCGCGGGGCGCGGGTTCGCGTCGTCGGGCGAGCCGCCGGGGCGGACGTAGGAGACGGGCACGTCCTGCTCGCCGTGCACGACCGCGTGCAGGGTGAACGTCGCCACGTCGCCGTTCGTCGTGATGCCGCCGGGGACCGTGTAGGTCACGCCGGTGGCGGACGCGTCCTCGATGGTGTCCGCGAGGTCGCCGTAGTCGCCGTCGAAGACCGCGAGCGGGCCGGCGAGCGTTCGGGTGAAGACGGTCGGGAACCCCAGGATGTCGGCCGGGCTGCGGTCGGTGAGCGGCAGCTTCGTCGCGAACGCCGGGTGGTCGGCGAGCGCGTCCATCGCGACGGCGAACGTCGCGAGGCCGTGCGCGGTGCCGATGGCCTCCGGCGTGCCCGGGCTCAGCGCCTCGGCGCCCGCGGTCGGCAGACCGTAGAGGACGATCGCCGTGCTGAGCAGGACGGTCGCGCCACGTCCGGCCGGACGTCGGTTCATCGGGGTGCCTCTCGGTCGCCCCCGTCGTTCGCGTTCGTACGCGGCTGCGGTGCCGGCGCCCAGGGTTACGCGCCGATCTGGCACGAAGATCACCCGGAGTCACCGTCGGAGCGTGGGCACAAGGGACCATTGCGTACGGACGGTCGTCCTTCGCCCTCACCGTGCGTGCCCGCGGCGTCACGCGAGGGGCGTTCGCGGGGGCGCCGGCGGGTCAGGTGGGACGATGCCGGGCGGGCCGGTAGCTCAACTGGCAGAGCAGCAGCCTTTTAAGCTGTGGGTTCAGGGTTCGATCCCCTGCCGGCCCACTCAGCCCGCGAGGTCCCGCAGCCGTTCCACGATGCGAGCCGCCTGCATGGAGGCACTGTCCACCAGGTCCGGCAGGACGGCCTCGCCGTGCGCGAGCCGGTTGCGGACCTCCCTGATGAGGTCGATCGTCGGTCGCTCCTGGTCGATGGCGGCGTGGCTCTCGACGTCGAACGTCGGGATCTCGCGGACGAGCGCGTCGAGGTCCGCCCAGTGCCGGTACAGCGCCGCGACCGGCACGATCGACGGAGGTGCGCTGCTGACGCGGCCCTCCTCCTCGACGTACACCGCGCGCCGGGTGACGTTGACGTCGACGACCTTGACGTACACGGCGTCGCCCACCGCGACGAGCCACCCTTCGCGCGTGCTCTCTCTCGACTTGGCCATCCGGGTGACGTGCAGGAGCGCTCCGGGCCGGCCCGGCGTGTGCACGAGGGCGTACCCGCCGTCGGGATCGACGTGGCTGACGATCCCGATGAAGCGCTCGCCGACGCTGTACGCCGGCGACCACGGCTCGCTGCCGGCGAGCGGGGTGCCGTCCAGAACGGACTCGACCTGCTTCGCGATGCGGAACGCCGTCCGCGCGGCCGGCAGCGTGGCGTCGTAGGTGACGTACGGCTCGAACACCGGAGCCGGCGTCGAGCCCTCGGCGACGAGGTAGACGACCGGGATCCGCTTCGCGGCGGCGAGGCCGAGCTCGAACGCGATCGTGGGCGGCGGCTTCGTCACCTCGGCGACGACGACGTCGGCCTCCAGCTCGCCGGACGCGAGCTCGCCCGGCGAGAGCACCGGCGCGCGGGTGAGCGCGAGCGCCTCGATCACCTGGTCGAGCGCGGGGGCGAGCCGGTCGAGGGCCTGCTTGCTGCCGAGCACGAGGCAGCGGACGCGGTCGGTCACGAGTCGCCGCCGCGGGTGACGTGGACGTACAGGCTCGGTGACTCGGCCTCGACGTCGCCGTCGTTGTCGAGCGCCTGGCGGCCGAGGCGGTACGTGAAGTACGCGGGGGGCAGTGCCACCACCGCCCACACGAACGCGGCGGCGAGGCCCACGTACGGCCCTCCGGCCCACCAGACGGCGGGGACGGCGGCGCCGGAAGCGGCGATCGCGGGCGGGACGGACACGCGACGGCGATCAGCCATGGCGAACCTCGTTCTCTAATCCAAGCGGCACAATCGTGGAGCTCCGCGGCCGTAGCCGTCCGCGTTCCGCCCACCGTACGCTCGCGCCGACCCGCGCGGTAGGGGTCGTTCGGCGGCGACGTGACGCCAACCGGTTGGAGGATGGGCGGCGCGTCCCCTATGCTTCGACAGTTCCCCGACGGCGACGGCGTGGGGTCGTCGAGGCCCCCATCGTCTAGAGGCCTAGGACACCGCCCTTTCAAGGCGGCGACACGGGTTCGAATCCCGTTGGGGGTACAGCACCACCGAGGTCCCGTAGTGCAGTTTGGAGTGCACGCCGCCCTGTCAAGGCGGAGGTCGCGGGTTCAAATCCCGTCGGGACCGCTCCACCCCGCCAGGGGCAGGTAGCTCAGCTGGTACGAGCGTCCGCCTGAAAAGCGGAAGGTCGGCGGTTCGACCCCGCCCCTGCCCACTCAGTCTCCCGTCGCGAGGCCCGCGCCCTCCGCGGCGTACGACAGCAGCCGCGCCGGCGACACCACGATCCAGGCGCCCGCCCAGTCCGGAACGCTCCCCAGCTTGGCGACGACCAGAGGCGACACCGCCGCCGGCAGCGACGACTCGACCCGTACCGGACCCTCCGCGAGGACCGCGACATGGGTCTCGTGGACGCCGAAGGCCACGACGACGACGGCGTACGGGTTCGCGAGCACGTTGCGCAGCCGCACCGCACCCGGCACGGTCGGCAGCCAGATCTCGGTCCCCGACAGGACGAACGCGCTCGGCGCGCTGTGCGGCCGCCCGTCCGGCCGGGTCGTGGAGACGACGGCGTAGTGCGACGGCGAGGTCAGCACGGACAGCAGCGCCTCGCCGGTCAGGCGGCGCGACGGCGGGTACGAGGACGTGGTCGCGGCGGGCGACCGTGCGAAGGTCGCGGCCTGCAACGCGGCGAGCGACTCAGCGGTGCTCATGGCACCGGATCATGCGCCCAGGACTGACGAATAGGACAGGCCCCGTGCTCGCTGCCACCCACAGCGGGCACGGGGCCTGTAGGTCGCGCGCCAGGCGACGGGCGCCGGCTGCGCAACGACTTCGTGTGGCGTTACTCGGAACGCTGGGCCGGGATGCCCGCGAGGAGCTGGCGGACCTCGGACTCCCGGTAGCGGCGGTGACCGCCGAGGGTGCGGATCGACGTCAGCTTGCCCGACTTCGCCCAACGGGTGACCGTCTTCGGGTCGACCCGGAACATCGTCGCGACTTCCGCAGGCGTCAGGAGGGGCTCGGCCTCAGGCGTACGGCTGCTCATGGTGCTTTCCTTTCGCGGGGAGCGGTGTCGCTCACTGAGCAGATCGTCGCCGTTGCCCGCGATGTCCGATATGGCCCGTGCGGGCCATCTTCTGACTATGTCGTGACTAGTCCGTCGAACGCCGCCGACGCTGCCGAAGCGCCCGTAGCGGCAGGACGAACACGACCCCGAACGACTCGGGCGCGAGCGGGTCCGCGCCCGGCGGCGGCGCCGCGGCGAGCGCCGCCGGGCGCGGCTGCTTCGTCGGGTCGAACACCGCGGGCACCCGCAGCACCTTGCGGCGGCCGAACGGGTAGAAGACGGCGAACGCCCGGCCGACCACCGCCGACTCGGGGATGGTGCCGTTGTAGCGGGAGTCGCTGGACCCGTCGCGGTGGTCGCCCATCACGAAGAGCTGGCCCTCGGGCACGGTCACCGGGTCGAACTCCGCCTGCGGCGTGGACTCGTCGGTGAGGTACACGTACGGCTCGGTCACCGGCTGGCCGTTGATCGTGATGCGCGCGACCGGGTGCCCCTCCGCGTCCGTCAGCGACGTGTCGCAGCACGCCACGACGTCGCCCGGGACGCCGATGACCCGCTTGATGAAGTCCTTCTCGCCGGGGGCGCCGAAGCCGACGAGCCCCTGCACGCCGCGCAGGATGCGCTCGGCGACGTTGCGCGGCGGCTCGACGGCGCCCTCGGAGCCGAACCGGGTGTTCTTGCCGTTGAAGACGACGATCTCGCCGCGGTGGATGTCGCGGAACTTGTAGACGACCTTGTTCACCAGCACCCGGTCGCCTGCGCAGCCCGGGCAGCCGTGCAGCGTCTGCTCCATGGACCCGGACGGGATGAAGAACGCCTGCACGAGGAACGTCTTCATCAGGATCGCCAGCGCGACGGCGACGACGCCGAGGAAGAGCAGCCCGCGGTGGAACGGCGGCTTGTCGCGTTCGACGTCGGAGTCGTCGACGAGCGGCGAGGCGTCCGTGGTCATGAGGTGGAGGGTATCCGGGCTCAGTTCGCGACCTCGAGCGAACGCACCGCTCCCCACCGGGCGGCGACCCGCCCGTACGCCTCGGTCGCCTCGTCGCCCTCACCGGCCGAGAGGCAGGCGACCGCGTGCGCGATGTCCGCCGCCGACTCGTCGGCCTCCAGGTCCACGTCGTCGAACAACGACACCAGGCCGCCGTAGTCGAGCTCGACGAGCGAGCGCGGGTGGTAGCACTCCAGCCAGTCGGCCAGCTCCTCGACGCCCTCGATGATCGCCTCGGAGCCCTCGATCGTGCGGCGCAGGATGGCGAGCGAGCGGGCGACGCGGCGGCGGGCGTTGGACATCGTCGTCAGGTACGACAGCGAGCGCTCGCCGCCGAGCACGAGCCGGCGCTCCTCCCCCTCGAACGGCAGGAACCACCGCAACGGCACCTGCCACGTCTCGCTGACGATGTGCGCCTTGAGGTCCGGCTCGGTCGAGCGCCACCGGGCCAGCTCGCGCTCGGCCACCTCGGCCGCCTGCTTCGGGAAGAACGCGTCGGCGATCTCGTCGGGCATGTTCCTGCGGAACTCCGCCATCGCCTCCCACGCGCGCAGCCGGGTCCGCCACGGGCAGACGTAGGTCATGCCGTCGATGCGGTGCACGTACGCGTGCTCGACGGCGTTGTCCGGCGGCAGCCCGATCGCGGCGACGACGGCGGCGCGCTGCTCGGCGCGCGCGCCGCGCACCCGGTCGGGCACGGCGCCGGCCGCGACGTAGCGCTCCCAGCGCCGCCGCTCGGGCGGGGGGAACGCCGCCAGCGGCTCGTACGCGCGGAGGTACGAGGTGTACGCCGTCACGGGCCCATCCTCGCACTCGGTACCCTGGTGTCATCCCCACCGGTCCGCCTCACGAGGGCGCGCCGGTGCCCGCCGCCTCACCACCCCGAGGCCGTACCGCAAGGAGCGTTTCCCCGTGGGCGTCTTCAGCTCAGGGACCGGGCACGAGCAGGTGGTCTTCTGCCAGGACCCCGCCTCCGGCCTCCAGGCCATCATCGCGATCTACTCCACCGCCCTCGGCCCGGCGCTCGGCGGCACGCGCTTCTACCCGTACGCGTCCGAGGAGGACGCGCTGCAGGACGTCCTCAACCTCTCCCGCGCGATGGCGTACAAGGCCGCCTGCGCGGGCCTGGACCTCGGCGGCGGCAAGGCGGTGATCATCGGCGACCCGACCACGCAGAAGTCGGAGGCGCTGCTGCGCGCCTACGGCCGCATGGTCGAGTCGCTCAACGGCCGCTACTACACGGCCTGCGACGTCGGCACGTACGTGCAGGACATGGACGTCATCGCGCGCGAGACGCGCTGGGTGACCGGCCGCTCGCCCGAGCACGGCGGCGCGGGCGACTCCGCGGTGCTGACGGCGTACGGCGTGTTCCAGGGCATGCGCGCGGCCGCCGAGGCCATGTGGAGCGGCCCGACGCTGCGCGGCCGCCGGGTCGGTGTCGCGGGCGTCGGCAAGGTTGGGCACTACCTCGTGGAGCACCTGCTCGACGACGGCGCGTCGGTCGTCATCGCCGACGTCAACGCCGAGGCGCTGGAGCGGGTCACGTCCGCGCACCCCGAGGTCGACGTGGTCGACGTCGACGCGCTCGTGGCGCAGGACATGGACGTCTACGCCCCGTGCGCGCTCGGCGGCGCGCTCAACGACGGGACCGTCCCCGCTCTGAAGGCGAAGGTCGTCTGCGGCGCCGCGAACAACCAGCTCGACCACCCCGGCATCGAGAAGGTGCTCGCCGACCGCGGCATCCTCTACGCGCCCGACTACGTCGTGAACGCCGGCGGGCTCGTACAGGTCGCCGACGAGATCGAGGGCTTCAACTTCGAGCGGGCCAAGGCGCACGCCGCGAAGATCTACGACACCACCAAGCAGGTGTTCGCGATCGCGGCGGACGAGGGCGTCCCGCCGGCGGTCGCGGCGGACCGGTTCGCCGAGCGCCGGATGGCCGAGGTGGGCCGGCTGCGCGGGGTGTACCTGCGCGCGTAGGCACCCGTTCGGCCGAACGGGATGCGGGACGTCACCGCGTTGGGTACCGTAAGGGACGTCTCGCGCACATGAGACACTGATCCCGACGCAAGCGACGTTCACGGGGGGCGAAGCGCCTGCCCGTCCCTCGAGGAGGTCGAGCCAGCATGGGGCGCGGCCGTGCCAAGGCGATCCAGAAGAAGATCGCGCGCGACCTGAAGTACAGCAGTGGCGGTACCGACCTCGAACGCCTCCGGGCGGAGCTGAGCGGCGGCGCCACCGGCTCGACCGACTCCGAGGACGAGACCGACGACGAGTACGACGCCGCGTACGCGGACGACGAGGACGACGAGGACGAGTAGCCGGCCACCCCGGCGGCGCCGGCCGCGCTAGCTCGGCGGGACCTGCGTCGCCGCGACGCCGTCCGCCGGGCCGAGCCTGAACCACCTGCCGTCCCACGCCACCGTGCGGTGCGCGTAGCGGCCGTCCGGCAGCAGCGCGTAGTCCTCCAGACGCCCGTTGCGGGCGGCCAGCCGGCCGTCGGCGAGCGGGCCGCGGTGCGCCCGCAGCACGAGCGGGCCGCCCTTGACCCAGGTCAGCACGTCGTACGTCGCCGCGCCGTCCCCCAGCCGTACCAGCAGCACGAGCCCGTCGGTCCCCTGGCCCGTCAGCGGCGCGGCGAGCGCGGTCACCGACCGCCAGGCCGAGGTCACGGCCGCCGGGTCCTGGCGCCCGGCGTAGCGGGTGACGTAGCCGGCGTCCTCCTGGGTCAGCACCCGCACCATCGGCACGCCGTCGACGGTCCCGGTCACCCAGAGCGCGCTGCCGCCCGCCAGGTCGAGCGCGCCGCACCGCGCGCCGGCGACCTCGGGGAAGACGGTGGCGCAGTCCGCGGCGCCGTTGACGACCCGCGGCCGGTCCGGCGGGACCAGCGCGAGGAACGCCCCCTGCGTGCCGATCGGGTCGCCGGTGGGTGGCGGGGGCGTGGTCGGCGCCTTCGACGCCGGGCGGGACGGGGTGGCGGTCGCGCGGGCCTTGGTCGGCGTCGGGCGCGGCGTCGCCGGGCGCGAGGCGGCGGGCGAGGTGGGGGCCGTCGTGGGCGCCGCGACCGGCGCGCCGCCGCCGCAGGCACCGAGCAGCAGCGGGGCGAGCGGCAGGAGCGGCGCCAGCCGCCTCACGCGGGGTGCGTCCCGACGAGCCGCGCGGTGCCGGTCCCGGCCACCACCCGCCCGGCGGTCCACGCGTGCACGCCGTGCCGGCGCAACGCCGCCACCGCGCGGTCCTCGTCCTCCGGCGCCACGACCGCGACCATGCCGACGCCGTTGTTGAACGTCCGCTCCATCTCGGCCTCGGTCACGCCGCCGCGCTCCGCGATGAACCGGAACAGCGCGGGCAGCGGCCACGAGCCGCGGTCCAGCTCCGCGTCGAGGCCCTCGGGGATGACCCGCGAGATGTTCGAGGCGAGGCCGCCGCCGGTGATGTGCGCGAACGCGTGCACCTCGGTCTCCTCGACCAGCGCGAGGCACTGCCGGGCGTAGATGCGGGTCGGCTCGATCAGCGCCTCGCCGAGGGTGCGCTCGAGCTCGTCCACGTAGCGGTCCAGGCGCATCCGCGCGGCGCCGAGCAACGAGTGGCGGACCAGCGCGAAGCCGTTGCTGTGCAGGCCGCTCGACGCCATCGCGACGATCACGTCGCCCTCGGTGACCCGGTCGCTGCCGAGCACGTGGTCGGCCTCGACCACACCCACGCCGGTCGCGGCGAGGTCGTACGCGTCGTCGTCCATGATCCCGGGGTGCTCGGCGGTCTCGCCGCCGATCAGCGCGCAGCGGGCCTGCCGGCAGCCCTCGGCGATGCCGCCGACGATCTCCGCCATGCGTTCGGGGACGACCTTGCCGCAGGCGATGTAGTCGAGCAGGAACAGCGGCTCCGCGCCGCAGACGACGAGATCGTCCACGACCATCGCGACGAGGTCGATGCCCACCGTGTCGTGCTTGTCCATCGCCTGCGCGACCGCGAGCTTCGTGCCGACGCCGTCGGTCGAGGACGCGAGCAGCGGGCGCTGGTACTTCGCCGTGTCCAGCGCGAACAGACCGGCGAACCCGCCCAGGTCGCCGACGACCTCCGGGCGGGTCGCCGCGGCGACCTTCGCCTTCATCAGCTCGACCGCGCGCTCGCCGGCCTCGATGTCGACGCCGGCGGCGGCGTAGGTCGCGCCGCCCTCCACGTTCACGGGCGGTTCAGGGCGTCGGCCGCCCCGATGCCCTCCATCAGCGAGTCCGGGCCGGGGTCGGGGCTGCCGAGGACGTTCATGCCCTCCAGCAGGTGCTTGCCGAGCTGGTCCTCGCCCGGCAGCTCGATCGGGTACGTCCCGTCGAAGCACGCGCGGCAGAGCCGCTCCGCCGGGACGGTGGTCGCCGCGACGAGGCCCTCCAGCGAGACGTACGCGAGGGTGTCCGCGCCGATGTGCGCGCGGATCTCGTCGACGGTGGCGTTGTTCGCGATCAGCTCCGCGCGCGTCGCGAAGTCGATGCCGTAGAAGCACGGCCACTTCACCGGCGGCGAGGAGATGCGCACGTGCACCTCGCGGGCGCCCGCCTCGCGCAGCATCCGGACGAGCGCGCGCTGGGTGTTGCCGCGCACGATCGAGTCGTCCACGACGACGAGGCGCTGGTCCTTGAGGATCTCGCGGACCGGGTTGAGCTTCAGCCGGATGCCGAGCTGGCGGATCGTGTCCGACGGCTGGATGAACGTGCGGCCGACGTAGCGGTTCTTGACCAGGCCCTCGCCGTACGGGATGCCGCTCTGCTCGGCGTAGCCGATCGCGGCGGGGCCGCCCGACTCCGGCACCGGGATGCAGAGGTCGGCCTCGACCGGCGCCTCGCGGGCGAGCTGGCGGCCGACCTCGACGCGCGTCACGTGCACGCCGCGACCGGCCATCCGGGTGTCGGGGCGGGCCAGGTAGACGTACTCGAACAGGCAGCCCTTCGGCTCGGCCGGCGCCCACGTGCGCGAGCGCACGCCGTTGCTGTCGATCACGACCAGCTCGCCGGGCTCGATCTCGCGCATGAACGACGCGCCGACGATGTCCAGCGCGGCGGTCTCGCTCGCGACGACCCAGCCGCGTTCGAGCCGGCCGAGGACGAGCGGGCGGACGCCGTTGCGGTCGCGGGCGGCGTAGACGGTGTTCTCGTCCATGAACACCAGCGAGAACGCGCCGCGCAGCCGCGGCAGCACGGCCATCGCCGCCTCCTCCAGGGAGACGTCCGGGTTGGCCGCGAGCAGCGTGGTGATCAGGTCCGAGTCGGTCGTCGCGCCCATGTCGTCGGCGGCGCCGATCGCGTCGGGGTCGCGGGCGAGCTCGGAGGTGTTGGTGAGGTTGCCGTTGTGGCCGAGCGCCACGCTGCCGCGGCCGCCGCGGATCTGCTTGAACGACGGCTGCGCGTTCTCGTACGTGCACGAGCCGGTCGTCGAGTAGCGGGTGTGCCCGATCGCCAGTGAGCCGGTCAGCGTGGCCAGCGTCGGCTCGTCGAAGACCTGGGCGACGAGGCCGAGGTCCTTGTAGACGATGACGTTGCTGAAGTCGCTGACCGCGATGCCGGCGGCCTCCTGGCCGCGGTGCTGGAGCGCGTAGAGCCCGTAGTACGTGAGCTTCGCGACGTCCTCACCGGGCGCCCAGACGCCGAAGACGCCGCAGGCGTCCTTCGGTGCGTTCTCGTCGGGGATCGGCTCGGACGGGTGGCTGATGGCCACTCGGTCGCTCCTCGTCGTCTTCTTGGGCGGGGAAGCCGTACGCCTCAGTGTAGCGGCTGGCGCCTGCCGCGCGGGCGGATGCCGCAACGTCGGCGCGGCCCGGCCGCGCCGTCCGGCGCGCGCCTACCCCGGCAGCGAGTCCCACTCGGCGGCGCGGCGCTCCACGTCGGCCCAGAAGCCCTCCGGCAGCGTGCCGAAGCGCCGCCACGCGTCGCGCTGCTCCGGCGTAAACGCCTCCGCCGCCTCGCCGAGCGCGGTCATGTACGACGCGCGCGAGAACCGCAGCCCGCGGTCCGGCTCGGTCACGACGTGCGAGCGCCCGCCCGGCGCCTCCAGCCGCATCGGCACCCGCGCGCCGCCGAAGAACAGCCGGCGCAGCACGCCGCCCTTGATCCGGGCCATGGCCTCCGGCTTCATGGCCTGGATGAACTCGTAGCAGAAGTCAGACGACACGCGGCAGCCACCCCTCCCGCCGTTGCTCGAACGCCGCGATCGCGGCGTCGTAGGTCACAGTGAACTCCACCGCGTCGAGGCCCTCCAGCAGGCGCCGCCGCGCGAGCGCGGGCACCGCGAACGCCGCCTCCACCGGGCCGCACGTCAGCCGGCCCGCGCGCAGGTCGATGGTGACCTCGCCGCCCGACTCCCACAGCGCCTCGACGACGTCCTGCGGGACCTCGACCGGGAGCAGGCCGGCGTTCAGCGCGTTGCCGCGGAAGATGTCGGCGAAGCGCGACGACACGACCGCGCGGAAGCCGTGGTCGCGCAGCGCCCACACCGCGTGCTCCCGCGACGAGCCGGTGCCGAAGTCGGGGCCGGCGACGAGCACGGTGGCGCCGGCGTAGCGCGGGTCGTTGAGGACGAACGCCGGGTCGTCGCGCCACGCGGCGAACAGCGCGTCGCCGTACCCGTCCCGCGACACGCGCTTGAGGAACGCCGCCGGGATGATCTGGTCGGTGTCGACGTTGCTGCGCCGCAGCGGCACCAGCCGCCCGGTGTGCGTGGTGAACGGCTCCATCTAGAGGTCCTCCGGCGCCGCGAGCCGGCCCGCGACGGCGGTCGCGGCGGCGACCGGCGGGGAGACGAGGTGGGTGCGGCCGCCGGGCCCCTGGCGGCCCTCGAAGTTGCGGTTGCTGGTGCTCGCGCTGCGCTCGCCGGGGGCGAGGCGGTCGGCGTTCATGCCGAGGCACATCGAGCAGCCGGGCCGCCGCCACTCGGCGCCCGCGCTCTCGAAGACCAGGTCCAGCCCCTCGGCCTCGGCCTGCGCGCGGACGGCCGCGCTGCCCGGCACGACGAGCGTCCGGACGGCGACGCGACGGCCGCGCAGCACGGCGGCGGCGGCGCGCAGGTCCTCGATGCGGCCGTTCGTGCACGACCCGACGAACACGGTGTCCACCCGTACGTCGCGCAGCGCGGTGCCGGGCGCGAGGCCCATGTACGCGAGCGCCCGCTCGTCGTCGCCGTCCCGCGGCTCGGGCACGGCGGCGGTGAGCGGCGCGGCCTGCGCGGGGTTGGTGCCCCACGTGACGTACGGCGCCACGTCCGCCCCGTCGAGCGCGACCTCGCGGTCGAACACCGCACCCTCGTCGGTGCGCACGTCCCACTCCGGCACCCGGACGGGCGCGTAGGGGCGGCCCGCCAGGTAGTCGTAGGTGGTGTCGTCCGGCGCGACCAGGCCCGCCCGGGCGCCGGCCTCGATGGAGAGGTTGCACAACGTCATCCGCCCCTCCATCGACAGGGCGCGCACCGCCGTGCCGCGGTACTCGATCACGTGGCCCTGCCCGCCGGCCGTGCCGACGCGGGCGATGACGGCGAGCGCCAGGTCCTTGGCGGTGACGCCCTCGGCGAGCGTCCCGTCGACGGTGACGGCCATCGTGCGGAACGGCGCCTGCCACAGCGTCTGCGTGGCCAGCACGTGCTCGACCTCGCTCGTCCCGATGCCGAACGCCAGCGCGCCGAACGCCCCGTGCGTCGAGGTGTGCGAGTCGCCGCAGACGACCGTCATGCCGGGCTGGGTGAGACCGAGCTCGGGGCCGATGACGTGCACGATGCCCTGCCGCGCGTCGCCCATTGGGTGCAGCCGGACGCCGGAGTCCGCGCAGTTCCGCCGCAGCGTCTCGACCTGCGTGCGGGACACCGGGTCGGTCAGGTCGGCGCCGTCGGTGGGCACGTTGTGGTCCTCGGTGGCGAGCGTCAGGTCCGGCCGGCGCACCCGCCGCCCCGCCTCGCGCAGCGCCTCGAACGCCTGCGCGCTGGTGACCTCGTGCACGAGGTGCAGGTCGACGTAGAGCAGGTCGGCGCCGTCGGCGGACGCCACGACGTGCGCGTCGCGGATCTTCTGCGCGAGGGTCCGGGTCACAGCAGCGCCAGGATCGCGTCGCCGACCTCGGCGGTGGACCGGGCCGGCCCCCGGGCGGCGAGGTCCTTGGCGACCGCCGTCTCCACCCGCGCCGCCGCGTCGGCCAGCCCGAGGTGCGCGAGCAGCAGCGCGACGCTGCGTACGGCGGCGGTCGGGTCGGCGACGCCGCGCCCCGCGATGTCCGGCGCGGAGCCGTGCACCGGCTCGAACATGCTCGGCGCGCTGCCGTCCACGTTGAGGTTGCCGCTCGCCGCCAGGCCGATGCCGCCGGTCACCGCCGCGCCGAGGTCGGTGAGGATGTCGCCGAAAAGGTTGTCGGTCACGACGACCTCGAAGCGGCCGATGTCGTCGACGAGGTGCATCGCCGCCGCGTCGACGTGGCAGTAGTCCACGGCCACGTCGGGGAACTCCTCCGCCACCTCCGCGACGACGCGCGACCAGAGCGCGCCGGCGTGCTGGAGGACGTTCGTCTTGTGCACCCATGTCACGCGCTCGCGCGCCCGCGCGAAGGCGTAGCGGACGACCCGCGCGACGCCGTACGCGGTGTTCACGCTCTCCTCGGTCGCGACCTCGTACGGCGTGCCCGCGCGCAGCCGGCCGCCGGCGCCGGCGTACGGCCCCTCGGTGCCCTCGCGCACGAACGTCACGTCGCCGCACGGCCGCAGGTTCACCGCGTGGTCGAGCTCGAAGCGCAGCCGGAGCAGCAGCCCGCGTTCGAGTACGCCCGGCGGCACCGAGGGGTCGCCCACGGCGCCGAGCAGGATCGCGTCATGGTGCCGGATCTCCTCCAGCACAGCGTCGGGCAGCACCTCGCCGGTTCGCGCGTAGCGCGCCGCGCCGAGGTCGTACGCCGTCACCTCGGCGGGCGCGACCGCGTCGAGGACCCGCAGCGCGACGGCCGTGACCTCGGGGCCGATGCCGTCGCCGGGGACTACGGCTACTCGCACCGCTCGCAGTAGCCCTCGTCGCGCAGGTCCATCGAGTCCTGGATCGCCTGCTGTGCCTCGGTCATGTCCGTGCCTCCTACGGCTTGTCGGTGCGGTGGGGGACGGCCGTCCCTGCGACGGCCTTGTTGATCGCGTTGACGAACGCGCGCGCGCTCGCCTCCACGACGTCGGTGGAGACGCCGCGGGCGTTGACCCGCTGCCCGCCGACGTCGACCTGCACGGTGACGTCGCCCACGGCGTCGGAGCCGGGCGTGACGGCGGCGACCTGGAACGACACGAGCCGCGCGTCGGTCTCGCACGCCTTGGCGATCGCGTTGCAGGCGGCGTCGATCATGCCGTCGCCGATGCCGTCGGCCTCGGTGGGCACGCCGTGCCGCGACATGACGACGACCGCGAACGGCTCCGACGTCGTGCCGCCGGTGACGGTGAGCTGCTCGATCTGCCACGCGCCGCCCGCCGCGACCTCGGCGGACTCGGCCGTCGCGAGCGCGATCAGGTCGTCGTCGACGAACGTCATCTTCCGGTCGGCCAGCGCCTTGAACCGCGCGAACGCCCGCTCCAGCGGCTCGCCCTCCAGCGGCACGCCGAGCGTCGAGAGCGCGTCGGCGAACGCGTGCCGGCCGCTGTGCTTGCCGAGCACGAGCGTCGAGCCGGCGAGGCCGATGTCCTCGGGGTTCATGATCTCGTACGTCGTCCGCTCCATCAGCACGCCGTGCTGGTGGATGCCGCTCTCGTGCGAGAACGCGTTGGCGCCGATGACCGCCTTGTTCGGCTGCACGACGTAGCCCGAGAGCATCGACACCAGGCGCGACGTGCGGGCGATCTCGCGGGTGTCGACGCCGGTGGTCAGGCCGAGCGTCGGCGCGTGGGTGCGCAGCGCCATCACGACCTCCTCGAGCGCGGTGTTGCCGGCCCGCTCGCCGATGCCGTTGACGCAGACCTCGACCTGCCGGGCGCCGGCCCGCAGCGCGGACATCGAGTTGGCCGTGGCGAGGCCGAGGTCGTTGTGGCAGTGCACCGACCACACGACGTCGTCCGCGCCCGGCACCCGCGCGCGTACCTCGTCGAGGATGCGGACGAACTCCTCCGGCATCGCGAAGCCCACGGTGTCGGGGACGTTGATGGTGGTGGCGCCGTTCTCGACGGCGGCGGCGTAGACGTCGACCAGGAACTCGATCTCGGTGCGCGTCGCGTCCTCGGCCGAGAACTCCACGTCGGCGCAGAGACCGCGCGCGTGGGCGACCGCGCGCACGGTCTCGGCGAGCACCTCGTCGCGGGTCATCCGCAGCTTCTTGTCGCGGTGGATCGGCGAGGTCGAGATGAACGTGTGGATGCGCGGCCGCTCGGCGCCCTCGATGGCCTGCCAGGCGCGGGCGACGTCCTCGTCGCGGGTACGGCACAGCGCGGCGACGCCGACGCCGCGGACGGACTGGGCGATCGCCTGGACGCCCTCGAAGTCGCCCTGGCTGGCGGCCGGGAACCCGGCCTCGACGTAGTCGACGCCGAGCCGGGCGAGCTGCTCGGCGATCTCCACCTTCTCGGTGACCGAGAGCGCGATGCCGGGTGCCTGCTCGCCGTCGCGGAGCGTGGTGTCGAAGACGATGACGCGGTCGTTCACGGGGACTTCCTCCGGGTAGCGGGGGCGGCCGGCATGCGCGCCAACTCCGCGACGGGGAAGCCGGCTCCTAGAGCGCCCCGCCGCGGCTCGGAAGAAGTACGAACTGCCGCATGAGGTGGCCGACGCTACCGGCCCCTCGCGGCCCTGTCAGCCGATTACCGGCATCCACTCGGAAAGGTCCGCGCGGCCGCCGCTGCCGCGGATCGCGCCGCGGGCGACCGCGGCGTCCCACGTCGTGCGGCCGCTGGCCACCTCGACGAACGCGACCGGGTCGCACTCGACGACGTTCCCGGGGGTGCCGCGGGTGTGCTTCGGGCCGGTGACGCACTGGAACGCCACGTGGCCCGGCACGCGCACCTCGACCGCCTTGCCCGGCGCGGCCCGCTCGGCCAGCGCGGCGAGGATGCGGACGCAGACCTTGAGCGCGGTCGGGTCGGGCCGTTCGGGGACGCCGGTCGCGGCGGCCAGGTCGAGCCCGTGCACGACCCCTTCGACGCAGCGGCTGACGAGGAAGTCGCCGAGCGCGAGCGTGCCGTCGTAGCCGGGGACCGACAGCGTGAGCGGCGCGTCGAGGCCGGCGAGCGCGGCGGCCCCGGCCGCGACGTCGTCGCGCAGCTCCGCGGGCGTCCGCGCCGCGCCGAGCTCGACCGCCCGGCCGGCGACCTCGTCGGCGAGCGCGCGCATCCCGGACAGGTAGTCGAGGACGTCGCGCTCCGGCTTGCCGGTCGTGCCGCGCTCGACGCGGCCGGTGACCGTGGCGCCGGTGCGCGCCACGTGCGCGGCGAGGGCGGCGACGTTCCAGCCCTCCAGCCGCGTGGGGTTGGCGAACGCGTCGTCCGGCAGCCCCGCGACGGCCTCGGCGAGCAGCGCGAACTGCGCGCGCGCCCCGGCGAGCGCGTCCTCGTGGGACGGGAGGCGGACGCTCACCCGAACAGCGCGGGCAGCGTGGTCTCGCTCGCCTCGCGGAGCTCGGCGAGCGGGACGGTGAACTGGTCCTGCACCTCGACCGCGTCGCCCACCACGACGCCGATCCGGGTGCACGGGAACGACCGCGCGGCGCACATCTCGGTGAACCGCAGCTCCTCGCTGCGCGGCACCGCGACGAGCGCCCGCCCGGCCGACTCCGAGAACAGCCAGACGAACGGGCCCGCGTCCTGCGGCAGCACCACGCGGGCGCCGCGCCCGCCGCGCAGGCACGACTCGACCAGCGCCTGCGCGAGGCCGCCGTCGGAGAGGTCGTGCGCCGCGGTGAGCATCCCGTCGCGGGAGCCGGCGACGAGGATCTCGCCGAGCGCCTTCTCGCGGTGGAGGTCGACCTTCGGCGGGGTGCCGCCGAGGTGGCGGTGCACCGCCCACGCCCACTCGCTGCCGCCGAGCTCGTCGGCCGTCTCGCCGAGCAGCAGGAGGGTGTCGCCCTCCTGGCTGAACGCGATCGGCGTGCGCCGCGCGACGTCGTCGAGGATGCCGAGGATGCCGACGACCGGCGTCGGGTTGATCGCGACGTCGCCGGTCTGGTTGTAGAACGACACGTTGCCGCCGATGACCGGCGTACCCATGACCGCGCAGCCGTCGGCGAGCCCGCGCACCGCCTCGGCGAACTGCCACATCACCTCGGGGTCCTCGGGGGAGCCGAAGTTCAGGCAGTCGGTGGCGGCGATCGGCACGGCACCGGCGGCGGCGACGTTGCGGCACGCCTCGGCGAGCGCGAGCTGCGCGCCGGCGTACGGGTCGAGGCGGGCGTAGCGGCCGTTGCCGTCCAGAGCCAGCGCGACGCCGGCGCCGTTCGGGCTGATGCGGACCACGCCCGCGTCGTCGGGCGCGGCGAGCGCGGTGTTGCCCATGACGTAGCGGTCGTACTGGTCGGTGACCCAGCGCTTGGACGCGAGGTTCGGCGAGGCGACCAGCGCCAGCAGCGTCTGCCGCAGCTCGTCGCCGGTCCCCGGGCGGGGCAGCGAGTCCGGCGTGTTCGCCTGGAGCGCGTCGAGGTCGGCGGGCCGGCGCATCGGGCGCTCGTAGACCGGGCCGTCGTCGGCGAGCGCCTTCGGTGGCACGTCCACGACGGTCTCGCCGTGCCACGTGACGACGAGCCGGTCGCCGCCGGTCACCGTGCCGATCGGCGTGGCGAGCGCGCCCCAGCGGCGGCAGGTGGCGAGCACCTCGTCGAGGTTCTCGGGCGTGACGATCGCGAGCATCCGCTCCTGCGACTCCGAGGCGAGCACCTCGGTCGCGGTCATGGACGGCTCCCTGAGGGGGACGCGGTCGAGCTCGACGCGCATGCCGCCGGAGCCCTTCGCGGCGGTCTCGCTCGTCGCGCAGGTGAGGCCGGCGCCGCCGAGGTCCTGGATGCCGGTGACCAGGCCGCGCTCGAACAGCTCGAGGCAGCACTCGATGAGCACCTTCTCGGTGAACGGGTCGCCGACCTGGACCGCCGGCCGGCGCGACTCGCTGCCCTCCTCGAACGTCGCGCTGGCGAGGACGGAGACGCCGCCGATGCCGTCGCGGCCGGTCTTGGCGCCGATCAGCACGACGACGTTGCCCTCGCCGCTGGCCTTGGCCAGGTGGAGCCGCTCGACCGGGAGGACGCCGAGGCAGAGCGCGTTGACCAGCGGGTTGCCGGCGTAGGTCGGGTCGAACACGATCTCGCCGCCGACGTTGGGCAGGCCGAGGCAGTTGCCGTAGCCGCCGACGCCCGCGACGACGCCGTCCACCAGGCGCTTCGTGTCCGGGCCGTCCGCGTCGCCGAAGCGCAGCGAGTCCATGACCGCGACCGGGCGCGCGCCCATCGCGAGGATGTCGCGCACGATGCCGCCGACGCCGGTCGCCGCGCCCTGGTACGGCTCGACGAACGACGGGTGGTTGTGCGACTCGACCTTGAACGTCACCGCGAGGCCGTCGCCGACCTCGATGACGCCGGCGTTCTCCCCGATGCCGGCGAGCACACGGGGGTGCTCGACGTGCCCGCCGAAGCGGCGCAGGTGGACCTTGCTGCTCTTGTACGAGCAGTGCTCGCTCCACATGATCGAGAACATCGCGAGCTCCTCGTCCGTCGGCCGCCGGCCGAGGATGTCGAGGATGCGCTGGTACTCGTCGTCCTTGAGACCGAGCTCGGCGTAGGGCTGGACCTCGTCGCTCACGCCGCGAGCCTACAGAGGCGCGGCCCGCCGCCACCCGAGCAGCCCGCAGAGGCCGACGCCGAGCGCGTTCGCGACGCCGTGCGTGCGGGCCATCGTCTCGATCGTCGGGTGCGCGAAGCCGACCGCCTCCCCCGCCGCCCACCACATGGCCAGCGCCATCGTGAGCGGCAGCGCGAGGGAGGCGACGAGGAGGAACGCGTTCGGCCGCAGCCGGAACAGCACGTGCGACGTGGCCAGCAGGCCGGCGGTGAGGATGCTCGCGCCGGCCAGCTCGACGTACTCGCCGGTGAAGAACCCGGCGAACGTCACCGCCGTCCCGATCGGCACGGCCCACGCGCCGGCGGTCGCGACCCGGCTGCCGGACTCGCGCGCGGTGAGCGCGGCGACCAGCACGGCGGCGAACGACGCGAAGTGGAAGTGCGCCACGGCGAGCCCGTGGATCGCGAGCGGGAAGCCGAACGCCTCCTCGCCCGCGCGCTCGGCGACCAGGCTGGTCGCCGCGACGAGCAGCGAGAGCCCGGCGAACGCCGCCGCCATCTCCGTCGTCGGGAGCCGGCGCTCGCGCAGCGGGCCGCGGAGCAGGCGCCAGGCGGACAGCGCGGCGACCGCGACGCAGCCGGTGACGTACGGCAGGCAGAGCGAGACCGCGAGGTCGCCGCGCTCCTGCAGCAGCCCCCACGCGGCGCCCAGCGCGGCGGCGGGCCAGATCGGGACGAGGCGGGCGACGCCGGGCGTGCGCAGCAGCCGCAGGCCGAGCGGCGCGACGACCGCCATGCCGAGGACGCTGAGAACGCCTACGAGGCCAGGCATGCGGCGACCCTACGGTCAGCCGGCACTCGTCGTCCTGGCGCCTATCGGTAGGGCGTGTGGTCCCGGCAGGCGCGGAAGCTGCGCTCGGTGAGCCGCGTGTTCCACACCGGCCTGGCCCGATCGGCGGGGCGGATCTGGTAGCCGAACCCGTTCTGCTCGTCCCACCAGCAGAACGTCTCGACCTTCGCCGTCCCGAGACGGCGGATCTCGTCGATCACCGGTGCGAGGTCGGTGTCCGACGACGCGAGGATCACCAGATCCACGGCGGGGTCCTGGGCCGCGCGGATCGCCGACAGCGCGCAGAGGACGTCGATGCCCTTCTCCCGGGGAGTGCCCACGACGACGCGGCTGCCGGACGCGTCGGTCACGTGGTCGCCGCGACCGTCGCGCTGGTACTCGTACTTCAGCGGTCGCAGCGTCACCGTGACCCGGTGGTCCCGCTCCCAGTGCGCCTTCTGCACGAGGGACCGCGCGTATCCGTCGGCGTCGTGCTCAGGAATGGGCTGACCCCTGAATACCTCTACGGCGCGAAGCACCGCGGCCGGCATCCCGGCCTGCTGCGCGGCGTTGCGTACCCGGAGCAGGTGCTGGGCGAAGAGCAGCGGGTCGACGAGGGACTGGTGCTTCGGCTGGTGGCGGGTCGAGGCGTACAGGTGGTGGCCGACGAGATGGACGTTCTGGTAATCCATGACGACGACGGTGCGCAGGTCGTTCACGGCGGCTCCCCCGGAAACCGAAAAGCCCCGCCAGTCCCGAAGGACGGCGGGGAGTAAGAACCACAGTGTCGCTCAGCGCGTCGGCCCAGGCAAGCAGCCAGGGTTACACCCGCGCGGCCAGCGTCTCCAGGACGCTCGTGAAGAAGCCGAGCCCGTCGGTCCCAGGCCCGATCAGCGCCTCGACGGCGTGCTCGGGGTGCGGCATCAGGCCGACGACGTTGCCCTCCTCGTTCGCGACGCCGGCGATGTCGCGGAGGGAGCCGTTCGGGTTGGCGTCGAGGTAGCGCGCGACGACGCGGCCCTCGGCCTCCAGCGCGTCGAGCGTGCGGTCGTCGGCGTAGTAGCGGCCCTCGCCGTTCTTGATGACGATCGTGACCTCGTCGCCCTCGGCGTACGCGCTCGTCCACGCGGTCTTGGCGGTCTCGATGCGCACCCGCTGGTCGAGGCAGGTGAACCGCCGCCCGGCGTTGCGCAGCAGCGCACCGGGCAGCAGGTGCGACTCGCAGAGCACCTGGAAGCCGTTGCAGATGCCGAGCACCGGCCCGCCCGCGCGGGCGTGCTCGATGACCGCCTCCATGACCGGCGAGAAGCGCGCGATGGCGCCGCAGCGCAGGTAGTCGCCGTAGGAGAACCCGCCCGGCAGGATCACCGCGTCGACGCCGTGCAGCGTCCGGTCGGCGTGCCAGAGGGGCACGGCCTCGGCGCCGGCCAGCTCGGCGGCGCGCAGCGCGTCCCTGTCGTCGAGGGAGCCGGGGAACGTCACGACGCCGACACGCGCTGCCATGCGACCAGGGTACCCGGGGCGGACCGCGGCGGCCGCTGGACGGGCGCGGGAAGGAAACCGCACAATCCCGCAGAACTACCCCCTACCACCTCCCCGCAAGGATGCCCGTGAACCTCCGTCCGATCGCCGCCGTGGCGACCGCCCTCGCGTGCCTCGTCGGCACGCCGGCGACGGCTGCCGACGCGGTCGCGCTCGACGGGGTGCGGGCGACGCACGCGACGTACGACGGCCACGTCAACGAGGCGGCGTACGCCACCGAGCCGGTGGCGATCGACACGTACCCGAACCGCGCCTACTGCACGGCCGAGTCCTGCGACGTCACCGACGTCCGGCTGACGCTGCCCAAGGGCAGCACGGCCGGCCGCTTCCGCGTCACGATCACGACGCCGCCGCAGCTCAACGCCGCCGTGGACCTCTACAACGCGCGCGGCGAGCGGATGGCGCACGCCGACCTGCTGGAGAACGGCGGGTCGTTCTGCTGCACGGACGTGCCGTACCTGACGGTGTCGTTCTCGGTGGCCCGGCTGCCCGCCGGCCGCTACACGCTCGTCGTGTTCGACCGCGGCGGGTCGGGGTCGTTCACCGCCGACGTCGACTACAAGGCGTACCCGCCGGACCGCCGCCGCGGCTAGCGGTACCCCACCTCGCGCAGCTTCCGCACCGCGTCCGGCGTCTCCACGATCCCCTTCGCGTCCGAGCAGCCGCGGAACGCCTCGCGGCTCGGGATGGTCCCGCAGGCCACCAGCTCGACCCGGCGCGCGGTGAGCTCGTCGTCCGCGGACACGTCGGTGGACCCGCCGTGGAACGCCTCGTGCGCGAGCACCGGCAGCAGGAACCCCTTGAACTGCCCGGCCCCGCGCAGGAACGAGTCGCTGAGCAGGATGCGCGGCGGCGGCCCCGGGACCGTGGTGGACAGCTCGCCGGTGCGGCCGAAGTTCGCGAACGACACGATCGCCCCCGCGCGGGCCAGGGCGACCATCCGCTCGGCCAGCACCGCGTCGTACGGCGCGAGGGTGTTGAGGTTCTTGCAGAGGCCGGCGAGCACCTCGGCGAGCAGCGGGCCGGACTCGGGGCCGCCCTGCACGCGCAGCCCGTCAACCGACCGGCAGCGGACCGGGACCAGCGGCGCGTCGGGCAGCTCGACCCGCCCGACGTCGTGGCTCTGCGCGCCGGGCGCGGAGGGAGAGCGGCGCTCGAACAGCGGCTGCTCCTCGAACCCGACGATCGCCTTCAGCGCGAGCGCGGCGACCGCGAGGAACGCCACGAACGCCACCGCGACGCCGGCCCGGAACCACAGCGGCAGCCGCGGCCACGGCCGGGGGACGTTCGGGCGCTTCCCCTGGCCGACCGCCTGGGGCGGGACCGTCAATCGACTCGCACCGTGAAGTCCTCGATGACCGGGTTGGCGAGCAGCTTCTCGGCCATCGCGCGGACGTCGCCGAGCATCGCGTCGGTGACCTCGCCGTCGAGCTCGATCTCGAAGTGCTTGCCGACCCGGACGCCGGTGACGCCGGTGAAGCCGAGCGCGGGCAGCGCGTTGGCGACGGCCTGGCCCTGCGGGTCGAGGATCTCGGGCTTGAGCGTGACGTCGACGACGACGCGCGGCACGGCGGCTCCCTGCTGACGAGTGGCGGCGCCGCCCACCCTACCGGCGGGGCGTGCGCGACTTCAGCACGAGGTCGTACTGCTCGTGGTAGGTGATCGTGCCGTACGGCGTCGTCACCCGCGCGTCGACCTCGCTCGCCTGGCGGAGGACGTACGGGCCGTCCAGGGCGATCCAGAAGTCCTGCGGGTTGGTGCCCTGGTTGGTGCCGGTCAGCGTCGTGTCGTAGTGCACGTGCAGCGCGCGGGCGCCGCCGACGGTCTCGGTGCCGACCACGGTGCCGACCGTGCGCGCGTGCGCGTCGCCGGTCGTGCAGTCGAACGTCCAGCGCCGCACGCCCGGCGGCGGCCGCAGGTACGAGTCGCCGCCGCAGGTGTACGAGCGGGTCTCCGACTGGCCGAAGAACCGGTGGAACGACACGTACGCCGTGACCTTGGTGTGGTCGCGGCCGGTGCAGATCGTCACGTCGTCCCAGCGGTCCTCGTTGGCGTCCCAGCGCACGCTCGACCCGCAGGGCACGTCGCGGATCGTCACGCCCGTCTCGGCCGGGTAGTCGTGCCGGGCCCGCGGGATGCCCGCGTCGGCGGTCTCGTAGCCGGTGGTCGCGTACGCGTAGACGCCGGACGGCGTGCGCGGCCCCGCCGCGGGCGGGCGCGGCGTCGCGGACGGCGCCGCCGCCGACGGGCCCGAGGAGGCGGCCGGTCCCGCGGTGGCGCCGGGGGCCGCGGTCGCCCCGGCCGAAGCCGTGGGCGCCGCGGACGCGGTCGGGCTCGGCCCGGCGCTGCCGCCCGGCGCGGCGGACGGCGACGAGGTGCGGAACCGCTGCACCGCCTCGTCCACGGTCACCGGGCGCGAGTCGTCCAGGTGCCGTACGCCGAGCATGCCGATGCCGCCGCCGAGCGTGACGGCGACACCGACGGCGACGAGCCTCTGCACGACGGACACTTTCCCGCCGCGCCGGAGGTCACCTCCGGGATGTGACGCGGATCACACCCCGCGCAGGTACGCGTCGAACGACGAGCCGGTGAGCCGCTCGTACGCCTCGACGTACTTCGCGCGGGTCTGCTCGACCACGTCCGCGGGCAGCTCCGGCGGCTCGCTCTCCATGTCCCAGCCGCTGCGCTTGAGCCAGTCGCGGACGAACTGCTTGTCGTACGACGGCTGCGCCTGGCCCGGCGCGTACGTGTCCGCCGGCCAGAAGCGCGACGAGTCCGGCGTCAGCACCTCGTCGCCGAGGGTCAGCGTGCCGGCGGTGTCGCGGCCGAACTCGAACTTCGTGTCGGCCAGGATGACGCCCTTGCTCTCCGCGTGCCGGCTGGCCGTGGCGAAGATGTCCAGCGTCAGCCGCTTCAGCTCGTCCACGACCTCGCGACCGACCGTCTCGGCGGCGATGTCCTCCGAGATGTTCTCGTCGTGCAGGCCGATCTCGGCCTTCGTGGACGGCGTGAACAGCGGCTCCGGCAGCCGGCTGCCGTCAACCAGGCCGGTCGGCAGCGGGATGCCGCAGACCTCGCCGGTCTTCATGTAGTCCTTGAGGCCGGAGCCGGTGAGGTAGCCGCGGGCGACGCACTCCACGGGCACCATGTCGAGGCGGCGGCAGAGCATCGAGCGGCCGCGAAGCTGGTCCGCGTACGGCGCCAGCTCCTCCGGGTACTCGTCGACCTTGGTCGTGATGACGTGGTTGGGCACGTCGAGCAGGTCGAACCAGAACAGCGACAGCCCGGTCAGCACCGCGCCCTTGTCGGGGATCGGCGTCGGCAGGACGTAGTCGAACGCGCTGATGCGGTCGGAGGCGACGAGCAGGATCGCGTCGTCGCCGACGGCGAACAGCTCACGGACCTTGCCGGAGCCGAGGTGGGTGAGACCGGCGAACTCTTCGTTGGCGAGCGGCATGGGTCATCTATACCGGATCACCACATCGCGCGCGCGACGCCGGTCGCGACACGCGCCTCGTCCACGGTCAGCGCGCCGTTCGAGTCCAGGGTCGCCAGGCGGCCGTCCGCGCTCGCCCCGGCCCAGACCGCGCCGCCCGCGAACGGCCGGAAGTCCTCGCCGTAGTAGAGGTACGCCGACGCGCGGCCCGTCCCGCCGCAGCCGCCGACCTCGTCGGACAGCCCGACGACGGTCCGGCCGCCGCCGTCGAGCGACACCGACGCCACGACGGAGAACGAGCCCTGCCCGAGCGACGGCGCCTTCGCCGGCGGGATCTCGGTGCGGTTCTTGATGTCGAAGACCGCCACGTCGAAGTCGTACGCGCACTCGCCGCCGGCGTAGCCGGTGCCGTAGACGAGCCGCTGCCCGTCCGCGGTGAGCCCGGCGACGCCGATCGGGAGGTTGCGCCGAGCCTTGGTGAGCCCGGTCTGGCCGTCGGTGAACAGCCGCGTCGTGTCGCCGTTCGAGTACACCTGGTGGACCGTCTCCGGCCCGCCGCGCGCGGTCGCCCGCTCGCTCGTCGCGACCAGCAGGGTCCCCTCCTGCGCGGCGAGGAGCCGGGCGCCGCTCACCCCGTTGATCCGCTTCGCCGGCGGCGGCGTGGCGCTGTCGAGGGCGCTGGTCGTGAACGTGAGGTACTCGGTGCCGGGGTCCTCGTCCACCACGACGAACGTGCTCCACACGAAGCCGACCTCCGTCGCGGTGACCCCCGGCAGCGGCCAGGTGAGCGTCTCGCCGCCGGACAGGTCGTGCAGGGTGAACGACGTGATGCCGCCGGCGGCCGAGAGGACCCCGACGTCGTAGCCGTTGTCGGACCGCTCGACGTCGAGGATCTCGCCGGTCGTCCGGACGACGAGCTTCGGCGGCTCGCCCGGCGCGAGCGCCCAGACCCCGCGGTCGGTCGTGTAGACGAGCACGCCCTCGGGGGAGCCGACGGCGCCGGGGGACGGGGTCCGCGACGGGGTCGGTGACGCCGTGCCGGACGCGCTCACGGAGGCGGCGCCCGACGGCGCGGGCCGCCCCCCGCCGCCGTCCGTGCACCCGGCCACGAGGGCGAGGGCCACGGCGGCGGCGGCGTACCTCACGTCAGTGCCGCGAGCCGTTCGAAGACCGGGGCCAGCCGGCTCAGGTACCGCTCGGGCCGGCAGATCTCGTCCAGCCGCTCGTCGGTGAGCGCCTCGGCCTCGGGGTGCTTGCGCAGCGTCTCGCGGAACGGCACCCCGCTCGACCACGTCTCCATCGCGGCGGCCTGCGTGACGGCGTACGCGTCCTCGCGGGACAGCCCCGCCTCGACCAGCTCCAGCAGCACGGCGCTGGTGTAGATCAGGCCGCCGGTCGCGTCGAGGTTGCGGCGCATCCGCTCCGCGTCGACGGTGAGGCCGGTGACCAGCTTCGTGGTCAGGTGCAGCAGGTAGTCCGTGCCGATCGCCGCGTCCGGCAGCGCGATGCGCTCGACCGAGGAGTGGCTGATGTCGCGCTCGTGCCAGAGCGGGATGCCCTCCATGACCGGCACCACCTGCGCGCGGACCACGCGGGCGAGGCCGCAGATGCGTTCGCACAGGATCGGGTTGCGCTTGTGCGGCATCGCGGAGGAGCCCTTCTGCCCCTTCCGGAACGGCTCCTCCAGCTCGCGCACCTCGGTGCGCTGGCCGTGCCGCACCTCCAGCGCGACCGCCTCGCAGACCGTGGCCATGACCGCGAGCGCGGAGACCCACTCGCTGATGCCGTCGCGGATCACGACCTGCGTCGCGGCGTCGGCGGGCGTGAGGCCGAGGCGTTCGGCGACCGTGCGCTCGACGGCGTTGTCGATGTTGCTGTAGGTCCCGACCGCGCCGCTGATCTTCGCGATGCCGACCGCCTCGCGGGCCCGGCGCAGCCGGTCGCGGGAGCGGGCCATCGCGAACGCGAAGTTCGCCACCGTGTGGCCGAACGTGTCCGGCTCGGCGTGCACGCCGTGCGTCCGGCCGACCTTGACGGTGTCCTTGTGCGCCAGGCCGAGGTCGCGCAGGTGGGCGACGAGCGCGTCGGCCTTGGCCAGCAGGATGTCCGTCGAGTCGACGAGCTGGAGCGCGAGCGCGGTGTCGAGCAGGTCGCTCGACGTCATGCCGAAGTGGACGTACGCCGCCGCCTCGCGCGGCGTGGTGTTGTCCGCCCACGCCGACAGGAACGCGATGACGTCGTGCTGCGTCACCTGCTCGATCTCGTCGACCGCCTCGGGCGTCGGCGGCGCGGCGTTGCGCACCGGCTCGACGCAGTCGGCGGGCACGACACCGGCCGCGGCGTGCGCCTCGAGGACGAGCGTCTCGACCCGGCACCACAGCTCGTACTTGTGCGCCTCGCTCCAGACCCGCCCCATCTCGGGGAGGGTGTAGCGGCCGATCATCCCGGGGCCCCCGCGGCGGCGCGAGCGCCGCGAGCGGCGTCGTGGGGCCGGGTCACCGGGAAGCCGCGGCCTGCTCGAAGTCGTCCTTGAACTTCCAGAGCTTGGCGCGCAGGTCCGGGTCGTTCGTCGCGAGGATCTGCACCGCGAGCACAGCGGCGTTCTTCGCGGCGTCGAGGCCGACGCAGGCGACCGGGACGCCGGGCGGCATCTGGCTGATCGCGAGCAGCGCGTCGAGGCCGTCGAGCGCGCCGCCCTTGATCGGCACGCCGATGACCGGCAACGCCGTGTGCGCCGCGACCACGCCGGGCAGCGCCGCGCTCATGCCGGCGCCGGTGATGACGACCTCGATGCCGCGCGGCTCGAGCTCGGCCATCCAGTCGGCGAGCGCGCGCGGCGCGCGGTGCGCCGAGATGGACGTCTCGTCGTACGGCACGCCGAAGCGTTCGAGCATCGCGCCCGCCTGGCTCATCACGTTCGCGTCGGACAGCGAGCCGTAGATGATCGCGACCCTGGGGTTCTCGTCGGGCACGTCGGTACTCCTCCGTTGCGGGGTGTGCGGCGATTCTCGCGCAATCGGACCCGCGGGGCTAAATCGCGCCCGCCGCGATGTCCGTGCGGTACTGCGCGCCGTTGAAGCGCAGCAGCCCGACGGCCTCGTACGCGCGGTCGCGCGCCTCCTTCAACGTCGGCCCGGTCGCCGTGACCGACAGCACCCGGCCGCCGTTCGTCAGGACCTTGCCGTCCTCCAGCCGGGTGCCCGCGTGCAGCACGTCGGCGACCCGGCCGGCCTCGACGAGCCCGTCGACCGGCTGGCCGGTGGTGACCTTGCCGGGGTAGCCGAGCGCCGCCAGCACCACGGTGACGGCCGCGTCGTCGGACCAGTCGAGCGTGCGGCCGGCGAGCGTGCCGGTCGCGGCGGCGTGGAGCAGGCCGGCCAGCGGCGTGCGCAGCCGCGGGAGCAGCACCTGCGTCTCCGGGTCGCCGAAGCGGGCGTTGAACTCCACCACCCGCATGCCCTTGCCGGTCAGCGCCAGGCCGGCGTAGAGCAGGCCCTGGAACGGCGTCCCGCGCTCGCGCATCGCGTCGACCGTCGGCTGGAGCACCCGCTCGTGCACCTCCGCCCGCAGGCCGGGGTCGGCCCACGGCAGCGGCGAGTAGGCGCCCATGCCGCCGGTGTTCGGGCCGGTGTCGCCGTCGCCGATGCGCTTGAAGTCCTGGGCCGGCTGCAACGCGAGCACCGTCGTCCCGTCGGAGATGCCGAACAGCGACACCTCCGGGCCGTCGAGGTACTCCTCGACCACGACCGTCTCGCCGTCCGCGTGCGCCACCGCGGCGGCGCGGTCGCCGGTGACGAGCACGCCCTTGCCCGCGGCGAGGCCGTCGTGCTTGACGACGTACGGCGGCCCGAACGCGTCCAGCGCCTCCTCGACCTCGGCCCGCGTCGTGCAGCGGCGGTAGCCGGCGGTCGGCACGCCGGCCGCGGCCATGACCTCCTTGGCGAACGCCTTGCTGCCCTCCAGGCGGGCGGCCGCCGCGCTCGGCCCGAAGCAGGCCCGGCCGCGGGCGCGCACCGCGTCGGCGGCACCGTTGACGAGCGGCGCCTCGGGGCCGATCACGGTGAGGTCCGCGGCCACGGCATCGGCCAGGTCGGCGACGGCCTCCGGGTCGAGCGGGTCGACCGTGCGGGTCTCCGCGACCTGCGCGGTGCCGGCGTTGCCGGGGGCGCAGACGACGTGGCGGACGGCGGGGTCGCGGGCCAGCGCGAGGCAGAGCGCGTGCTCGCGCGCGCCGGACCCGATCACGAGGACTCGCACGGGGCGCAACGCTACCGCCGCGCGCGCGTTCGGCCCGTTCTGTGAAGCCCGGGCGGCACCGTCCCGCGTGGCGATCTTCACAGAACGGGTCGGGCCGGGCGGGTCCGGTCGGGCCGGGCGGGTCCGGGCCGGACCGGGCGGGCGGCCGGGGTGGGTGGGTGGGTTTGTCCGGATCGGACGTTGACCGGCGTCGCCGGCCGCGGCCAGGCTGGCGCGCATGACCCTCCGACTCCTCCTCGCCACCGCCGCGGCCGGGGCGTCGTTCGCCGCTCCGGCCGACGCCGGCTGCTACGGCGCCTCCGGCACCCTGGTCGCCTGCACGAAGAACGTCCCGGTCTACTCGACCTGCCTCTACACCGGCGGCTCGACCTGCAAGCCGGTCGTCGTGACCGCGCCGCTGTGCGTCTACGGCGCCATCGGGTCGGGCGGCTACTTCACGACCGTCTGGTGCTGACGTAGGAGGCCCTTCCGCAACGTCCTGGTTTGCGGCACCATTCGCCGCACCCCCAGGTACCTCCGAAGGAGCCCCCATGTCCCTCACCCGGGTCGCGCTGGCGGTCGCCGTGGCCGGCGCCGCCGCCACGCCGGTCGCCGCGCCGGCGTTCGTCCAGTACTGCACGCCGCCCACGTCCGTCGCGTACGTGTGCCACGCGCCCGAGCGGCCCGGCTGCGTCTACGGCACCGTCGGCCGCGCGGCGTTCCGCACAGAGTGGTGCGGCTGATGACCCGCCTCGTCCTCGCGGCGGCCGTCGTCGCCGCCCTGACGCCCGTCGCGGCGCGCGCGACCGAGACCTGCGTCTACGTCCCGAACGGCGACGGCGGCCCGGCGTACGTCTGCCACGACACGGAGCAGCCCGGCTGCCTCTACGGCTGGCTCGGCGCCGAGGCGGGCCTGCGGTTCGGGCAGTGCGACTGAGGTCCGCCGGCTAGACGAGGTCGCGCAGCACCAGCGTCTGGTGACGCTTGGGGCCGATGCCGATCGCGCTGATCGGCGCCCCGGACATCTCCTCCAGCGCCTTCACGTAGCCCTGCGCGTTCTTCGGCAGGTCGTCGAAGTCGCGGCACTCGCTGATGTCCTCGGTCCAGCCGGGCAGTTCCTCGTAGACCGGCACGGCGTGGTGGAAGTCCGACTGCGAGACCGGCATCTCGTCGTGCACGGTGTCGCCGACCCGGTAGCCGACGCAGACCGGGATCGACTCGATGCCGGTGAGCACGTCGAGCTTGGTCACGAAGAAGTCGGTGAGGCCGTTGATCCGGGCCGCGTAGCGGGCGATGACCGCGTCGAACCAGCCACACCGGCGCGGGCGCCCGGTCGTGGTGCCGAACTCCTTGCCGACGTCGCGCAGCCGGTCGCCCCACTCGTCGTGCAGCTCGGTCGGGAACGGCCCCGCGCCGACCCGCGTCGTGTACGCCTTGAGGATGCCGATCGACCGGGTGATGTCGCGCGGCGGGACGCCGGAGCCGGTGCACGCGCCGCCGGTCGTCGGGTTCGAGGACGTGACGAACGGATACGTCCCGTGGTCGACGTCGAGCATCGTCGCCTGCCCGCCCTCGAGCATCACGTAGCGGCCCTCGGCGAGGGCGCGGTGCAGCAGCAGCGCGGTGTCGGCCACCATCGGGCGCACCCGGTCCGCGTACGACAGCAGCTCCTCGACCACGGCGTCGACCGCGATGGCCTTGCGGTTGTAGACCTTGGACAGGAGCTGGTTCTTGGTCTTGAGCGCGCTGTCGACCTTCTGCCGCAGGATCTTCTCGTCGAACAGGTCCTGCACCCGGACGCCGACCCGCGACATCTTGTCGGCGTACGCGGGGCCGATGCCGCGCCCGGTGGTGCCCAGCCGGGCGGCGCCGAGGAAGCGCTCGACCACCTTGTCGATGGTCCGGTGGTACGGCGTGATGACGTGCGCGTTGGCCGAGATGAGCAGCTTGGAGACGTCCACGCCGCGGGCGGCGAGGCCGTCGAGCTCCTCGAACAGCACGGTCAGGTCCACCACGACGCCGTTGCCGATGACCGGCACGATCGACGGGGTGAGGATGCCCGTCGGCAGCAGGTGCAGCGCGTACTTCTCCTCGCCGATCACCACCGTGTGGCCGGCGTTGTTGCCGCCGTTGTAGCGGACGACGTAGTCGATGCGCTCCCCCAGCGCGTCGGTGGCCTTGCCCTTCCCCTCGTCGCCCCACTGGGCGCCGACGATCACGACGGCGGGCATACGCGCTCCTCGCGACAAAGAGAAAGACCCCGGCAAGCGCCCGGGGCCTCTTGCGGCAGAACGATACCGGACACGTAGGGTCTGCGTCATGCCCCGCATCCCCGGCGTGCCGGACGTCCTCGGCCTGCTCCAGCAGCAGACGCAGGCGCTGCTCGCGGTGCCGGACGCCGTCCGCGCGGTCGTGGAGACCGCCCGCGACGCGCAGCGCCTCGTCCGCCGCCTGGACGACCTGCTGGACGAGCTGGAGCAGCCGCTGCGCGACCTCGCGCCGGGCCTGCGCCGGCTGGCCGAGACGCTCGAACGCGTCCCCGAGACCCAGGCTCAGGTCGCGTCGATCGCCGCGGCCACGAACCGGATCAACAGCATCATCGACGACGTCGGGACGCGGATGAGCACGTTCCCGATGGCCGCCGCGCTCAGCCGGCGGAAGCCGAAGGAGTAGCCGGGTCGCAGTCGCGGAGGAACGCCGCGCAGCGCTCCTCCTCCGCCGTCTCGCCGATCCGTCCGGCCGCGTCGCCCAGCGCGCGCAGCGACCGGAGGAAGCCGCGGTTCGGCGCGTGCGACCAGGGCACCGGGCCGTGGCCCTTCCAGCCGTTGCGGCGCAGCGCGTCGAGCCCGCGGTGGTAGCCGACCCGGGCGAACGCGTACGCCTCCACCGGCTGCCCCGCCGCCAGCGCCTGCTCGGCGAGCGTCGCCCAGGCCGCGAGGTGCGTGGGGTGCGCCGCCGCCACCGCCCGCGGGTCGTCGCCCCGCTCCAGCGCGGCGTCGGCCTCGGGCGCGTCGGAGGGCAGCAGGGTCGGGGGCGGGCCGGCCAGCAGGTTGTCCATGCGCGGCATGATGCCGCCTATGGAGCAGACCGAGCGACACGTGGACATCGGGGACACCCGGCTGTTCGTGGTCGAGCGCGGCGCCGGCTTCCCCGTGCTGGTGCTGCACGGCGGCCCCGGGCTGGACCACACGATGTTCGCCGACTACCTCGACCCGCTGACCGACCACTACCGCCTGGTGCTCGTGGACCAGCGCTCGCAGGGGCGTTCCGAGCCGACGCCGCCGGAGACCTGGACGCTGGCCCGGATGAGCGCCGACGTCACGGCGCTCGCGGAGGCGCTCGGCGTGGCCTCCGGCTACGCGGTGCTCGGGCACTCCTTCGGCGCGTTCGTCGCGCTGCAGCACGCGGTCGACTTCACCGGCGAGCCGGCCGGCACGATCGTCTCCAGCGGCCTGCCGCACCAGCGCTGGCTCGACATGATCGACGAGCGGCTCGCGGCGTTCGAGCCGGTCGAGCTGCGCGACCAGGTCACCGCGTCGTGGGCGCTGGAGAGCGAGGTGCGCACCCGCGAGGAGCTGGTGGCGCTGCTCTCCGCGCAGATGCCGTGGCACTTCGCCGACCCGCGCGACCCGCGCATCGCCGACTACGACGACCGCACCGCCGGCCTCGTCGGCTCGCCCGAGGTGCTGCGGCACATGGCGGTCGCCGGCTACGGCGGCATCGACGTCGAGGACGCGCTGAAGACCGTCGAGCACCCGGTCCTCGTGCTCGCCGGGCGGCACGACCGCACCTGCCCGCCGGACGCGGCCGAGACGATCGCGCACGGCATCCCCGGCGCGGAGCTGGCGGTGTTCGAGCACAGCGGGCACATGACGTTCGTCGAGGAGCAGGCCGGCTACCTCGAGGTCGTCCGCGACTTCCTCGACCGCGTCCGCCGGTGAACGCCCTCGCCGCCGCGCAGGAGGTCGCCTCGGCGCTGTGGCGCGAGCGCGGGCCGTACGTCGAGCAGCACGTCGGCGACCTGGCCTGGGGCGCCCATCCGGCGCTCGGCGAGGTCTTCGTCCACCTGCTCGGCGACGGCTACGCGTTCGACGACGGCGGGACGTGGCACGTCGCCGGCGACGCCGCGGTCGAGGCGGCGATCGACGCCGGCGCGGCGGTGGTCGCGCTGGACGCGGAGACGGACAAGACCGACGCGCTGCGCCACCGCGGCTACGCGCCCGACCCGGCGAGGTGGTTCTGGCACCTGCACCGCACGCTGGACGACCTGCCGCCGCAGACCGTGCCGCCGAGCGACCACGACCCGGACGAACGGGTGGCGGTGCACCGCGCGGCGTGGGCGGGCTCGCGGTTCACCCGCGCGCTCTACGACGCCGTCCGCGCGACGCCGCCGTACCGCGCCGACCTCGACGTGCTCGTCCGCACGCCGGAGGGCGAGCCGGCGGCGTACGCCCTCGCCTGGTACGACGCCGCCTCGCGCAGCGGCGAGCTCGAGCCCGTCGGCACCGCGGCCGCCCACCGGCGCCGCGGCTACGGCGCCGCCGCGTGCGTCGCGGCGCTGCACCGGCTGCGCGACGCGGGCGCGACCCAGGCGGTCGTCTACGCCGTCAACGACCCCGGCAACCCCGGGCCGCGGGCCCTGTACGAGTCGGTCGGGTTCCGCGTGATCGACCGGCACGTCGAGTGGCGCCCGCCGATCCGACAGAATGCCGCGCAAGGAGGCATCTGATGAGTTTCGTGGTCGCGACGGACGACGGGCTGTACCACGTCGACGAGGACGACGCGTCGGCGCGCCGGCTCGTGGAGGGACCGTTCCGGCACGTCGTCCCCGCGGACGAGGGCGCGGTCGCGCTCGCCGCCGACGGGACGCTGTGGAGCATCGACGAGGACGGCGAGGCGAACGAGTTCGAGGAGCTGCCGCCGACGAAGGGCCAGCCGCTCTGCGTCCTCGTCAACGGCACCGACGTGTGGGCCGGGACCTCCGGCGCCCACCTGCTCCTCGTGCGCGAGGGCGAGCTGACGCCGGTGCGGGCGTTCGACGAGGTCGAGGGCCGCGAGCGCTGGTCGACGCCGTGGGGCGGGCCGCCCGACGTGCGGTCGCTCGACGTGGACGAGGACGACGTGCTGTTCGCCGGCGTGCACGTCGGCGGCATCGTGCGCAGCGTCGACGGCGGCGACACGTGGCTGCCGAGCGGCGAGATCGAGTGGGACGTCCACCAGGTCGTGACGGTGCCGGAGTACGCGTCCACCGTGCTCGCCGCGTGCGCGGTCGGCATGGCGCTGTCCACCGACGCCGGCGAGTCCTGGGAGATCGAGGACCGCGGCCTGCACGCGACATACTGCCGCGCGCTCGCCGTCGCCGGCGACCACGTCGTCATGTCGGTGTCGCAGGGTCCGGGCGGCGAGGAGGCGTGCCTCTACCGCCGCGCGCTGGAGGACTCCGTCTTCGAACGCTGCCGCGTCGGCCTGCCCGAGTGGTTCCCCACCAACGTCGACACGCACTGCCTCACCGCGTGGGAGGAGCAGGTCGTGGTCGCGGGGCCAGGCACCGGCTCGCTCTACGTCTCCCACGACGTCGGGCTCCGCTGGCACGAGATGGCGCTGGGCCTCCCCGAGCCGCGGGCGGTGGTGATCCTCTGATGTCGAGCGGGCGCAAGTGGCAGATCGCCACCGTCGTCATGCTCGTGCTGCTGAGCCTGTTCCGGTACAACCTCGAGCGCCGGGACCGCGCGCGCGAACGCGAGCGCCGCGAGGAGGCCGCCCGGATCCTGGCGGCCCTGGCGACCGCGACGCCGGGCCCGGTGCACACCACGATGACCCCCGCGCCGCCGGTCGCCCCGACCGCGACGCCGGTCGGCGGCCGCGCGCAGGTCTCGCACGAGGGCTGGGCCGTCGACTGGATGACCGCGTGGTGCGCGGACGGCCGCTGGGCGGGCGAGGCGAGCGTGCGCGCGACGACGAGGACGCCGCGGACGTGGGCGTTCGCGTTCACCCTGGAGGACGGCCCGCGCGACGTCGGGTCGCTGCGCGGCGAGCACGACCACACCGCGTTCATGGAGCCGGCGACCATCCGGCTGAGCTCGTCCGACGCGTGCGCGGACGGGACCTTCGGCTACCGCTGGTCGGTCGTCTAGCGGTCCTCGAGCCGGAACCGGATCCGCACCGTCGCCTGGTACTCGGTGATGGCGTTGTCCTTCACCACGGCGGTCTGGTCGAGGATCTCCATGCCCTCGATGCCGCGCAGCGTCTTCGCCGCCTCGGCGAGCGCGCGGTTGGCGGCGTCGGTCCAGTCCGTCGGGCTGACGCCGACGAGCTCGATGGTCTTGATGACGGCCACGATGGGTCCCTCTCGTCCGAACGGGTGCGCCGCCGACCGTACCCGGGAAGCGAACCCGGCGCCGTTCGAGCGGCTCTTCCCCGCATGATCGCTGTGCGCCTCGCCGTGCCCGCCGCGGCCCTCGCCGCGTTCCTCGCCGCCACCGCGCCCTCGTCCGGCACCGGCGCCGCGGGGACGTCCGAGCAGCCGCTGCCCGGCGCGCCCCGCTCGCGTTCGGAGTCGTCGCTGGTGGTCGACCCACGCGACCCGCGGCACGTCGTCGTCGGCGTGATGGAGTACGGCGGCCGGCCGACCGACCCGGCGTTCTACCTGGACACCTGGTACGCGCCGACCGCGCGGCTCTACGTCTCCCGCGACGGCGGCGCGACGTACCGCGACGGCGGGACGCTGCCCGGGCTCGGCGGGACGACGCTCGACCAGACGCTCGCCTGGGATCCCCGCGGCGGCGCGCTGTACGCCGGCTACCTCGCGTACGACGGCACGCCCGCCGAGACCGACACCCGCGGCGGGTTCTACGTCGCGCGGTCGACGGACGGCGGCGCGCACTGGCGCGCGGTGCCGGTGATGACGACCGAGCACGACGGGGACGTCTGCCGCGCGCCGGACAAGCCGACCGTCGTGGTGGACGGCCGCGGCACGGTGCACGCGGTGTGGCAGGTGATCACCGGCAGCCCGTGCCCGGAGTGGCAGGCGGACCTCGAGCTGGTCTGGTCGCGCTCGACCGACGGCGGCCGCACCTGGTCCGCGCCGGTGACCGTGGCCGAGCCCGGCGAGGGCTACGCGCCGATGCCGGTGCCGCTGCCCGACGGATCGCTGCTCGTGGTCTACGCCGGCATGTGGGTCGGCGACGCGACGTACCCGGAGTGCCTCGGCGAGTGGGAGCCGATCCGCGCGGCCCGCGTCGCGCGCGACGGCACGGTGACGGCGAGCGGCGTGCTCGACCACGTCTGCACGATGGACGGCGTCAGCCGCAACGGCTCGGCGTTCCGCGTGCACCAGATGCCGACGGTGGCGTACGACCCGAGGACGCGCTCGGTCGTCGTCGCGGTGACCGACCTCCGGCCGGGCGACGAGGGGCTCGCGGTCGCCACCTCGCGCGACGGCGGCCGGACCTGGCAGCGCTCGCGGGTCCCGGCCGAGCCGGGCTGGACGTACACCCACCCGCAGCTCGCCGCGGGCGCGGGCGCCGTCGCGGTGTCGTACCTCGCGAGCGGGCCGGCGGGGACGTACACGCCGACGCTGCGCGCGTCGAGCGACGGCGGGCGGAGCTGGACGGCGGGGGTAGCGCTGGCATCGCAGCCCAGCCTCGGCGCGCAGCGGCCGTACTCGCGGCTCGACCCGTACACCGTCGGCCACTACCAGGGGCTGGCGATCGGCCGCGACGGCCTGGCGCACGCCGCCTGGCCGGACCTGCGCCCGCGCGCGGAGGCGGGCGACGTGGACACGTGGGTGCGCGCGGTGCCGCTGCCGCGCTGAGCGTCGCGGGTCAGCAGGAGGCGAGCACGCTGGCCGCGCTGTCGGCGGCGCGCCGCAACGGCGCCAGCACCGCGTCGCGCGTCTCCGGCTCGGCGTCGGCGAGCAGGCGGGCGACCTCGGAGTAGCCGGCGAGCAGCTCGCCGACGGCGCCGCGCAGCGCGGCGACCCGGCCGTCGGTGTCGGTCATGTCGAGCGTCGTCATGCTGGTCCTCCCGCGTCACGTGCGCCCCGTCCTGCACAGGGCCACGTACGGCAGTCGGCAACCTCGCGGCGTTCGGTACGCGTCCGGCGCGATTTCACTCGGATGCGCCGGTTTCGCTCGCGCGCGCGGGAGGCGGGTTGCGCCGTTCGGGCGATTCAGCCCCGCCGCAGCCCGGCCGCGCGCAGCCGCCGCCGCAGCGTGCGGGCCGCCCACCGGCCCCGCACGTGCCGGAGCCGGAACGTCCCCGCCTCCGCGTCGAGCTCCAGCGTCACGTGCGCGCCGCCGCGGCGCAGCGCGAGCGTCGCCGAGGCGCGGTCGTTGCGCACGACCTTCGCGTCCCAGTCCCAGGTGTCCCACAGGTCGAGCAGCACCCGCCCGGTCTGCGTGTCCACCACGCGCGGGCGGCGTACGCCCTCGGCCGGGTTCAGGTCGACCAGCAGCCTCACCGCTCGGCCAGCCCGCCGAGCCGCAGCCGCTCGCGTACGTGGTCGAGGCCCTTGCCGCCGCGCGCGGCGTCGCGGATCTCGTACGTCCGCGCGTCCGCGTCGATCACGACCGTGCCGCCGGTCTCGCTCTGCACGCGCCGCACCGCGAGCTCCAGCACGGCGCCGTCCGCGCCGAGCACCCAGCCGAACCAGCCGAACGACCCCGCCCCCGTCAGGTCGAGCAGCACCGCGCCGTCGCGGGTGTCGACCACCTTGGGCTGCGCGAACGTCGTGTTGCCGACGAACGAGTGCTCCAGCCACTCCACGCGGAAGCGCCCGCCCGGCGAGACGTACGCGGGCGGGCGCTCCACGAGCGTTTCTGGCTGGGGTACGCGGCTAGCTCGGGTGCTCGGCTAGCTCGGGTACTTCGCGAGCAGCTCGCGCAGCTTCTCGACGAACTTCAGCGACTCGTCGTGCTCGCGCTGCCAGACGTTGCGGCCGAAGATGAGGCCGGTCG
This sequence comes from Mycobacteriales bacterium, assembly GCA_036382875.1. GTDB lineage: Bacteria > Actinomycetota > Actinomycetes > BP-191 > BP-191 > BP-191. The sequence continues at coordinate 17,848 of DASVPJ010000044.1, read as the reverse complement.
CGCCCGCCTCCATCGACATCCGCGCCTTCTCGACCACGCCCTCGTCGCCGGCCTTCTCGCCGCCGGAGAGCAGGACGAGCGACCGGTTGGCGGAGCGCACGACGGCGTTGACCGCGTCCTGCTCGCCGAACTCCCGGTCGTACTCCTTCTTCACGCCCTCGCGCTTGCCGGCGTTGGGGAAGTTCACCTTGACGACGTCGGCGCCGAGCTCGCTCGCGGTCCGCGAGGCGTAGTCGATCGCGTAGAACGAGTCCTTGCCGCCCTTGCCCTCGATCGCCGAGCCGCGCGGGTACGCCCACACGATGAGCGGGATGCCGTACTTCTCGCAGTCGCTGCGCACCTGGCGGTACTGCGCGAAGTCCGCGGCCTGGGCCGGCGAGCCGACGTACATGGTGTAGCCGACCGCGTCGGCGCCGAGGCGCACGGCCTCCGCGACGTCGGCGTGCAGCGGCGACAGCGCCTCGGAGTCCGACGGGATCTCGGTCTTGCCGTTCAGCTTGAGGACGAGCGGCACCTCGCCGGCGTAGTCCCAGTAGAACTTCTCGGCGAGGCCGATCTGGATGGCGATGCCGTTGAAGCCGCCCTCGACGGCGAGCTTGACGATGTACTTCGGGTCGCCGGAGGACGGGTTCTCGAAGAAGTCCCGCGGGCCGTGCTCGAGGCCCTGGTCGTACGGCAGGAAGATCGCGGTGCCGTTGCCGAGGCCGTGCTTGAAGAGGATGCGGTGGAGGCGGGCCTTCTTGCCGGTGCTGAGGCCCAGCTCGTTGAGTGCGGGACGCGTCGCCATCGTCGGTATCAGCCTTTCGACCTCGTCGTCGGGTGCGCGTGGAGTCTCCCACACCGGGCGGCTGGGTAGGGTCGGCCCATGTCGCACGCGATGCCGTTCACCGACCTCGACGCGTACACCGGCATCGCGCTGTACGCCCTCGTCTGGGCGATCGTGTTCGTCGAGTCCGGCCTGCTCGTCGGGTTCTTCCTGCCCGGCGACACGCTGCTCGTCGCGGCGGGCATCCTGTGCGCCGGCGACCGGCCGGCGGCGAACATCTGGGTGCTCTGCGCCGGCGTCGCGGCGGCCGCGATCGTCGGCGACAACGTCGGCTACACGATCGGCAGGCGGGCCGGGCGGCCGTTGCTGCAACGCCGCGACGGCCGGGTCCTGAACCAGCACAACCTGCGGCGCGCCACCGAGTTCTACGACCGCTTCGGGTCGGCGACCATCGTCGTCGCGCGGGTCGTGCCGATGGTGCGGACGTTCGCCCCGCTGATCGCCGGGTGCACTGAGATGCGGCGGCGCACGTTCATGACGTGGAACGTCGCCGGCGGCGTGCTGTGGGGCTTCGGCGTCCCGCTGGCCGGCTACCTGCTCGGCGAGCAGGCGAAGGGCCTCGACAAGTACGCCGTCGCCGCCGCCGGCGTGATGGTCGTGCTGTCCGTGCTCGTCGCCGTCGTGCACTACGTACGCGCCGGCAAGGCGATCGCCGACGAGCAGGAGGACGTCCTGGAGCAAGCCGACCGCTAGCCCCGCCCCGCCCCGCTGATTTCGCGACCGGGTCGCGGCTCCCGCACACGGATGTACGAGAACGCGACCGGGTCGCGCGGGCGGCCCGGGCCGGGCGGCAGCCCCGGTGGGTGGGGCGCGCGGTGATCTTGGCGGCTAGAGTCGCCGCGTCCGATCCACCGACAGGAAGGGCGTTCCATGCCGAAGTTCATGGACGTGCACCGCGGGTTCGTAGGCGTGACGGCCGAGCAGCTCCAGGAGGCGCACGAACGCGACCTGGCCATCGAGGGCGACGAGGGCGTGCACTTCGAGCGCGCGTGGCTCGACCCCGAGAGCGGCCACGTGTTCTGCCTCTCCACCGCGCCGTCCGCGGACGCCGTCCGCAAGGTCCACGAGCGGGCCGGCCACCCGGCCGACGAGGTGCACCGGGTCGACGTCGAGGTCGAGTAGCTCCCTGCGCTAGGCGAAGTCGACCTGGCGCGGGGCGCGAGCCGCCGCTTCCTCCAGCTCGAAGTACTCGGCCTTCTCGAAGTTGAAGACGCCGGCGATGAGCGACGAGGGGAACGCGTCGATGCGCGTGTTGTAGGCGCGCACGTTGCCGTTGTAGAAGCGGCGGCTCGCGGCGATCCGGTCCTCGGTCTCCGCGAGCTGGACCTGCAGGTCGCGGAAGTGCTCGTCCGCCTTGAGCTGCGGGTACGCCTCCGCGACCGCGAGCAGCCCGCGCAGCGACCGGGTGAGCTGCGTCTCGTCCTGCCCCTGGTCCGCGCGCGAGGTAGCTGGCGCCTGCGCGGCGTTGCGGGCGTTGATGACGGCCTCCAGCACCTGCCGCTCGTGCGCGGCGTAGCCCTTCACCGCCTCCACCAGGTTCGGGATGAGGTCGTAACGCCGTCGCAGCTCGACGTCGACCTGCTTCCAGGACTCCTCGACCAGGTTGCGCTGGCGGACGAAGCGGTTGTAGCTCGCGATGATCAGCAGCGCGACGAACGCGACCGCCCCGAGCGCGATCCAGACCGGGGTCACGCCATGCTCCGTTCGCCGAGGCCGTAGTCCTTCCACACGAACGCCGGAACGCCGTCGAGGACGTTCGCGAGGACGGTCGTGCGGTTGATGATGTCGGCGGCCGTGATGCAGCCGCCGTCGTAGCAGACCACGTCGCCGCCGGCGAAGCGGAAGCGCATCTTCGGCGCGGCGATCAGCAGCTCCATCGTGCGCGGGGGGAGGACGTCGGTCGCGAGCTTCCGGTCCGGGCAGCGGACGCGGTACTTGCGGTTGAAGTCCTCGCTCTCCAGCTCGATGTCCTCGATCCCCAGCGCGGTGCCGAGCCGGCCGAACACGCCCTCCGGCGCGAGGTGCAGCTCGGGCAGCGCGCACGGCATGCCGAGCGCGTAGATCCCGAACGGGTGCGTCGTCGTCGTGCGGTTGCCCTTCGAGTCCGTCGAGTCGGTCTTGTACGAGTAGTCGAACGCGATCATCGGGCGGCCCTTGACCTCGCCGGTGACGACGTTCCTGGCGCGGCGGTCGTAGCCCTGGTCGAACGGCGTCCCGGGCCAGCGGGCGGGCAGGTTGTACGGGTCGGCGGCGGTGTAGGTCCAACCGTTCGACAGGCAGAGCGACTGGATGGCCGCGAGCCGCGCCTGGTTGCGCTTGTACGCGACGACCGCGAGCGTGACGAACAGCGCGACGACGGCCGCGATGATGACGACGGCGAGCATGCGGGACAGCCTGGCGGTTAGAGCCCCAGGTCGTCCAGACCGTACGCGTAGCGGTACTCCACGCCCTCGGCGGCGATCTTCTCGCCGGCCCCGGTCGCGCGGTCCACGATCGTCGCGACGCCGGCGATGGTGGCGCCCGCCTCGCGCAGCGCCTGGACCGCCGCCAGCGGCGAGCCGCCGGTCGTGCTCGTGTCCTCGACCACCAGCACCCGGCGGCCGGTCACGTCCGGGCCCTCGATGCGGCGTTGCAGGCCGTGCGCCTTCGCCTCCTTGCGGACGACGAACGCGTCCAGCGTCCGCCCCTCCGCCGCCGCGGCGTGCAGCATCGCGGTCGCCACCGGGTCGGCGCCCATCGTCAGGCCGCCGACCGCGTCGTAGTCCCAGTCGCGGGTGAGGTCGAGCAGCACGCGGCCGACGAGCGGCGCGGCGCGGCCGGAGAGCGTGATGCGGCGGCAGTCGAGGTAGTAGTCGGCCTCGCGGCCGCTGGAGAGCGTCACCCGGCCGTGCACCACGGCGTCGGACTTGATCAGGTCGAGCAGCGCGTCGCGGTCGGTCACGGTGCCCGACCCTAGCGGCCGGCGGCCAGCGCGGCCCGCTCCTTTTCCGGGTCCGGGTCGGGGACGGCGTACTGGCTGCGGTAGCCGCCGAGGTCGGCGCCCGCCTGCACCCAGGCCCAGGTGTCGGCGACGGTCTCGCGCATCGGCCGCGCGGTGAGGCCGGCGGCGAGCGCCTTGGAGACGTCGACGTTCCAGCACTGGCTCACGTCGGCCTCGGCGTCGTAGAGCCAGACCGGGATCTCGGTCCACGGCGCGAGGCCGTGGTCGACGATCGCCTTGCCGTCCACCCAGGTGAACGTCGCGTCGCTGCCGGTCACGTCGCGGCAGGCCTCCAGCAGCTCGCGCATCGTGAACAGCGCGGGCGGGCTGACCGTGTTGAACACGCCGACGCGCCGTTGCTCGGCGGCGTCCAGGTGGAACGCCGCCAGGTCGCGCGCGTCGATCCACTGGCGCGGCTCGTCGGGGTCGCCGGGCGCGAGCACCTCGCCGCCGAGCGCGATGCGGCGCAGCCAGTACGGCAGCCGGCCGATGTTCTCGTACGGCCCGGCGATCAGCCCGGGCCGGCTGACCAGCACGCGGCCCGGCATCGCCGCCTCGGCGGCGGTCTCGGCGGCCACCTTGCCGGCGCCGTAGGAGTCCTCGTGGCCCATCGGCTTCACGGTGGCGGTCTCGTCCACCGCGACGGCCGGCCAGTCGAGGTAGACGGAGACGGACGAGACGAAGCCGTAGTGGCCGACGGCGGCGGAGAGGTGCCGGGCGCTGGAGCCCACCGTGCCGCCGTCGAAGCCGCACGTGTCGACGACCGCGTCCCACCGGCGGCCGTCCAGCCTCGCCAGGTCCGTCGTGCGGTCGCCGTGGATGTGCTCCACGCCCTCGTGCGCGTCCTCCCCGTGCTGCCCGCGGTGGAAGACGGTGACGGTGTGGCCCCGCCGGAGGGCTTCGGCCACGACGGCGCGGCCCACGAACACGGTGCCGCCGAGAACGAGGAGGTCCATGGCTCCGGACCCTCCCGCATCCCGCGCCCGCCGCGCCAGGAGCGTTCGCTGCGGGCGTAGCCGCCCTCGCGCACGCATCGCGGCAGCGGCCGGGCCGCGCCCGCCGGCCTCGCGCGAGGCCCCGTCACGAACGGTAACGATCATCGGCGCCGGTCCTCGGAACGCATGTCGGCGCGGCGCGAGGATGCCGGATTTCTGCAACTCTGTGTTGGTATCTGATTACTCAGAGTGAGTAATTCGCTATTTGTTGATTACGGAGCGTATATTCACAAAACCGGGTGTTCGTGAACTGTCCACCGAGCCCGCGTTTCTCACTTTTCGAAGGGCACACATGATCACCCAGGTACACCCTGGTCGCTCGCGCGCGCGTCCCAGGCGCTGGGCGGTGGCGCTCGGCGCCGCCGTCGCCGCCTCCCTGGTCCTGCAGACCACCGGGATGGCGCACGCCGCGACCCAGAACCTCGGCCCGTACGTCGTGACCGACACGGTCACGACCGACCCGGTCGCCGGGACCACCACCGCGACCTACACCGTGACGGTGCCGGCGCGGGCCAAGGCGCTGAGCCACCTGAGCGTCGGCCTCGAGGTCTGCGTCCCGGCTCGCACCCTGCTGTCCTCGTCACCCACGGGTGCCGTGACGCAGACGGGCGACCCGTCGACCGGCCTCACCGGCCTGATCCTCAAGTGGGACCGCGGCCAGGAGGCCGGCACGACGGTCACCTACTCCTACACCGTGTCGGGCCTGTACGAGGCGACGACGGTACCGATCGCGCTCAAGAGCCGGACGACGTACCTCGGCACGGTGCAGGGCATCAGCTGCGACGAGGTGGCGCCGCACATCGCGGTGACCAAGACCGCGACGCCGCTCACGCTCGCCGAGCCGGGCGGGACGGCGACGTTCGCCGTCTCCGTCACCAACACCGGGGTGCTCCCGGTCACGCTGACGACCCTCGTGGACGACGTCTACGGCAACCTGGCGGGCCAGGGCACCTGCTCCGTGCCCCAGCCGCTGGCCGTCGGCGCGACGTACTCCTGCACGTTCACCGGCCCCGTCGCGGGTGACGCGGGCTCCACGCACGTCGACACCGTCACCGCCACCGCGGTCGACGCCGACGGCACCACGGCGACCGCCGTGGACGACGCCACGGTGGGCATCACCGACGTCCTGCCGCGGATCACGCTCGTCAAGACCGCGACGCCGGGCAGCCTGCCCGAGCCGGGCGGCACGTTCACGTTCTCCGCGCTCGTCACGAATCTGTCGGTCGAGCCCGTCACGCTGGACACCCTCGTGGACGACGTCTACGGCGACCTGAACGGCCTCGGCACCTGCTCCGTGCCCCAGGTCATCGCGGTCGGCGGCACGTACGCCTGCTCGTTCGACGGTGAGTTCACCGGCAACGCGGACGCCACCCAGACGGACACGATCGTCGCCTCGGCGGTCGACAACGAGGGCAACCGCACCGCCGACAACGACGACGCCACGGTCACGCTGACCGACGTGCTGCCCACGATCCTCGTGGACAAGGCGGCGAGCGTCGCCACCGTTCCGGAGAACGGCGCCCCCGTGACGTTCACGGTGACGGTCACCAACACCTCGGTCGAGCCGGTCACGCTGACGTCCCTCGTGGACGACGTGTACGGCGACCTGGCCGGCCTGGGCACCTGCGCCACGCCCCAGGTCATCGCGATCGCGGGCACGTACGTCTGCACCTTCACGCAGACGGTGTCCGGCGCCGCCGGGACCGCCCACGTGGACATCGTCACGGGCACCGCCCATGACGACGACGAGAACATCGTCACCGACGACGGCACCGCCACCGTCGCCATCGTCGACGTCCTGCCGGCCATCACGGTCGACAAGGCCGCCGCGCCGCTCACGGTCGCCGAGAACGGCACCGTGACGTTCACCGTCGCGGTGACGAACACCTCGGTCGAGCCGGTCACGCTCACGACGCTCGTCGACGACGTGTACGGCAACCTCGACGGCAAGGGCACCTGTGCGGTCCCGCAGACGCTCGCGGTCGCCGGGACGTACACCTGCACCTTCACCGGTGGTGGCTTCGACGCCGCGACCAGCCCGCACGTCGACACGGTGACCGCCACGGCCACCGACGACGACGGCAACACCACCACGGACGACGACGACGCGACCGTCACGGTCACCGACGTCGCGCCCGAGATCGCGGTCACCAAGGTGGCCGCGCCGCTGACGATGCCGGAGCCGGGTGGCACGTTCACCTTCACCGTCACCGTGCACAACCTGTCGGTCGAGCCGGTGACGATCACCGCGCTGGACGACGACGTCTACGGCGACATGAACGGCCTCGGCACCTGCGCCACCGGCGGGGTGCTGGCTCCGGACGCCGTCTACACGTGCTCGTTCCCGGGCACGTTCACCGGCAACGCCGGCGCCACCCAGACCGACGTCGTGACCGCGACCGCGGTCGACAACGACGGCACGACCGACACGGACACCGCCACGGCGACCGTCCGTCTCACCGACGCCGCGCCGACGATCGGCGTCACCAAGACGCCGAGCGTGGACAGCGTCGTCGCGCCGGGCGCGCCGGTGACGTTCACGGTGACGGTGACCAACACCGGCACCGAGACCGTCACGCTGACCTCGCTGGTCGACGACGTGTACGGCAACCTGGCGGGCGTGGGCACCTGCGCGACGGGCGCGACGCTGCCCGCCGCGGGGACGTACACCTGCTCCTTCACCCGCACGGTGTCCGGCGCGGCCGGCACCACGCACGTCGACGTGGTCACGGCCACGGCGACCGACGACGACGGCACCCCCGCCGTCGCCTCGGACGACGCCACGGTCCTCGTGGTGGCGGCTCCCCCGCCGCCCCCGGTCGTCGAGGGCGGGCGCGTGACCCACACGGGCACCACGTGCCAGGACTACCTCGCCGGCGCGAACGACCTCACCTCGGCGCAGTACGGCGTCAAGGGCGGCAAGATCGGCAACGTCGCCCCGGGCGTGTTCTTCTACTACACCTCGGTGGTCGCGCCGTCCTCGGACTTCACGATCGCCGTGACCCAGTCCGAGACGAGCCCGACGTTCTCGACGCTGTTCGGGATCAACAACGGGCAGGTCCGCCTGTACGACGGGGCCTGCGCCACCAGCTCGCTCGCGACGATCACGACGAGCGGCGGCCAGACCAGCCTCTCGATCAGCGGGGCGACGCCGGGCGAGACGTACGTCGTCTCGGTGAAGTACACGACCGGCACGGTCGTGGGCCAGAGCGCGCCCACGCCGAGCACCGTCCACTACGACTTCACGACGTCGGTCAACGGCGTCAACGTCGCGACGGACGGGCTCGACCTCACGAAGAAGTGAGCTAGCCGAGCACGATCAGGAGGCCGGGTGGCGGACACGCCACCCGGCCTCCGTGCGTCCCGCCCCTAGACGACCGTGACCGTCCCGACGGCCGTGAAGTACTCGATGACCGGACCCGCCGACGTCGGCTGGAGCTGGAACGACCCGTCTACCGCCCCGGTCGCCGTCGGGCAGTGGATGGCCACGGTCATGCCGGACCGCTGCGACGCGCACGTGGTCGAGGACGCCGAGAAAGCCCCGGTGCACGCCACCGTGCCGCGGGTGCCGGCGCCGCCGCCGTAGTTGCCGACGCTCTCGACGTCGTACACGCAGGTGAACGGCCCCGCGGGCACCCCGGCGAGGACGCCCTGGACGGTCATCTTGATGTAGTGCGTGAGGGGCAGCGCGGTCAGCCCCGGCGAGAACTCGCCGTAGCCGGTGACCGGTGCGGCCCCGGCGGCGTGCGCGGGATGCGGCGCGAACGCGAGAGCGGCGGCGGCGGCGAGAGCGGGCAGACGGCGCATCGGATCCTCCCCTGTGGGGGCCGGCGCCCCTTGGAAGGTGGTACGCGTCCCGCGTGCCAGCCGTTACGCCGGCGCCACGGTCAGGCCGTCCCCGCCGGCGTCGACCCGCACGGTGTCGCCGTCCTTGATCTCGCCGGCGAGCAACGCCCGCGCCAGCCGGTCGCCGACGGCCGTCGCGACCAGGCGGCGGAGCGGGCGGGCGCCGTAGACCGGGTCGTAGCCGGTGCGCGCCAGCCACTCGCGGGCGGCCGGCGTGACGTCCAGCGCGAGCTGCCGGTCGGCGAGCCGCGCGGCGAGGCGCGCGACCTGGATGTCCACGATCCGGGCCAGGTCGTCGCGGCTCAGCACGTCGAAGACGAGCACCTCGTCCAGCCGGTTCAGGAACTCCGGCTTGAACGACTCCCGCACGACCGCCATCACCCGCTCGCGCCGCTCGTCGGGCGAGAGCAGCGGGTCCGCGATGAACGTCGAGCCGAGGTTGGACGTGAGGATCAGGATCGTGTTGCGGAAGTCCACCGTGCGGCCCTGGCCGTCGGTCAGCCGACCGTCGTCCAGCACTTGGAGCAGGACGTCGAACACCTCCGGGTGCGCCTTCTCCACCTCGTCCAGCAGCACGACGGAGTACGGCCGGCGGCGAACGGCCTCGGTGAGCTGGCCGCCCTCCTCGTAGCCGACGTAGCCGGGCGGCGCGCCGACGAGGCGGGCGACGGAGTGCTTCTCGCCGTACTCGCTCATGTCGATGCGGACGACCGCGCGCTCGTCGTCGAAGAGGAACTCCGCCAGCGCCCGCGCCAGCTCGGTCTTGCCGACGCCGGTCGGGCCGAGGAAGAGGAACGACCCCGTCGGCCGGTCCGGGTCGGCGACGCCGGCCCGGGCGCGGCGCACCGCGTCGGACACCGCGCGAACGGCGTCGGCCTGCCCGACGAGCCGCGACGCGAGCGCCTCCTCCATCCGCAGCAGCTTCGCCGTCTCGCCCTCCAGCAGCCGCCCGGCCGGGATGCCGGTCCACGCGGCCACGACGTCGGCCACGTCGTCCGCGCCGACCTCCTCCTTGAGGATCGCGCCGCCCTCCTGCACCTCGGCGAGGCGTTCCTGCGCGTCGGTCAGCTCGCGTGTGAGGGCGGGAAGGCGGCCGTAACGGAGCTCGGCGGCGCGTTCGAGGTCGCCGTCGCGCTCGGCGCGCTCGGCCTCGCCGCGGACCTCCTCCAACGCCGCCATGACCGACCGCACCGACGCGATCGCGTCCTTCTCGCGCTGCCACCGCGCGGTGAGCCCGGCCAGCTCCTCGCGCTTCTCGGCCAGGTCGCGGTCGAGGCGTTCCAGCCGCTCCTTGGACGCGGCGTCGGTCTCCTTGCGCAACGCCGCCTGCTCGATCTCCATCCGGCGCACGACGCGTTCGACCTCGTCCACCTCGGTCGGCCGCGAGTCGATCTCCATGCGCAGCCGCGACGCCGCCTCGTCCACCAGGTCGATCGCCTTGTCGGGCAGGAACCGCGCGGTGACGTACCGGTCGGACAGCGTGGCCGCGGCGACCAGCGCGGCGTCGGTGATGCGCACGCCGTGGTGGACCTCGTACCGCTCCTTCAGCCCGCGCAGGATGCCGACGGTGTCCTCGACCGGCGGCTCGCCGACGAGCACCGGCTGGAAGCGGCGTTCGAGCGCCGGGTCCTTCTCGACGTGCTCGCGGTACTCGTCCAGCGTCGTCGCGCCGACCATCCGCAGCTCGCCGCGGGCGAGCAGCGGCTTGAGCATGTTGCCGGCGTCCATCGCGCCCTCGGCGGCGCCCGCGCCGACGACGGTGTGCAGCTCGTCGACGAACGTGACGACCTGCCCCTCGGCCTGCTTGATCTCGTTCAGGACGGCCTTGAGGCGCTCCTCGAACTCGCCGCGGTACTTCGCGCCGGCCACCATCGCGCCGAGGTCCAGCGCGACGAGACGCTTGTCCCGCAACGACTCCGGCACGTCGCCCGCGACGATCCGCAGCGCCAGCCCCTCGACGATCGCGGTCTTGCCGACGCCGGGCTCGCCGATGAGGACGGGGTTGTTCTTGGTACGCCGCGAGAGCACCTGGACGACGCGGCGGATCTCCGCGTCGCGGCCGATGACCGGATCGAGGCGGCCGGCCCGGGCGTCGGCGGTGAGGTCGCGGCCGTACTTCTCGAGCGCCTGGAACGTCCCCTCCGGGTCCTGCGACGTCACGCGCTGCCCGCCGCGCACCTGCTCGACCGCCTTGCGCAGCGCGTCGACGGTCGCGCCGGTGTCGCGCAGCAGCGCCGCGACCGGGCCGCCGTCCGCGGCGAGCGCGAGCAGCAGGTGGTCGGTGGAGACGTAGTCGTCGCTCATCCGCTCGGCCTCGCGGGCGGCGGTGTCGAGCACCTTCGCGACGTCGCGCGAGACCGACGGCGCCGCCGTCGCGCCGTAGGCGCGAGGCAGCCGCGCCAGCAGCTCGTCGGCGCGCGACTTCACGATGCCGGGCGCGGCGCCCGCCGCGTCGAGCACCGGAACGGTCGTCCCCTCGGCCTGCGCGAGGAGGGCGAGCAGCAGGTGCACCGCCTCGACCTGCGGGTGGCCGTCCGCGGCCGCGCGCCGGGCGGCGGTGGACAGCGCCTCCTGGCTCTTGCTGGTCAGCTTGTCAGCGTCCATGTCTCTTCCAGACGACGATCTCGTTCTTCACGGGGACCAGGTCGCGCCGGTACGACGCGTGCACGGCCTCCTCGCGGCGGCGCGCGTCCTCGGTGGCGCGGTCCAGGTCCTGCTGGAGCTCGGCGATCCGGGCGCGCAGTGCGTCGACCTGGTGCTCGAGCTCGATGATCCGCTTGATGCCGGCGAGGTTGATGCCCTCGTCCTGCGACAGCCGCTGCACCTCGCGGAGCAGCGCGACGTCGCGCTCGCTGTACCGCCGGCCGCGGCCCGCCGTGCGGCCCGGCGAGACGAGCCCGAGGCGGTCGTAGGTCCGCAACGTCTGCGGGTGCATCCCGGCGAGCTGCGCGGCGATCGAGATGACGTAGACCGGCCGGTCGTCACCGTCAGCCACGGCCGACCACCTCCTGCGTCAGGTGCACGCGCGGGTCCGCGCCGTCCTCGGCGGCGAGCGTCTCCAGCGCCTTGCGCGCCTTGGCGGACAGCCGTTGCGGCACGACCACCTCGACGGTGACGAGCAGGTCGCCGCCGCGCGCGCCGCGGCCCTTCACCCGGAACGTCTTCCCGCTCGGCGTGCCCGGCGCGATCCGCAACGTCACCGAGCCGTCGAGCGTCGGCACCGGCACCTCCGCGCCCAGCGCCGCCTCGGCGAACGTCACCGGCAGCGTCAGCGTCAGGTGGTCGCCCCTGCGCCCGAACACCCGGTGCGGCGTCACGTGCACGACCACGAACAGGTCGCCCGCCGGGCCGCCCTGCTCGCCGGGCGAGCCGCGCCCGGCGATGCGCACCCGTTGCCCGTCGGCCACGCCGGCGGGGATCTTCACGGTCAGCGTCCGCTCGCGCGTCGCGGTCCCCGTCCCGCGGCAGTCGGGGCAGGGGTCGTCCACGATCCGGCCGCGGCCGCGGCAGTCCCGGCACGGCTCGGACAGCGAGAACGGCCCCTGGTTGCGCGACACCGCCCCGGTGCCGTGGCAGGTCTGGCAGGTGCGCGGCGACGTGCCAGCCCGCGCGCCGGAGCCCCGGCAGGTCGCGCAGGTGTGCGGGCTGGCGAGCCGCAACGGCACCGTGACGCCGTGCACCGCCTCGGCGAAGTCGAGCGTCACCTCGGTCTCGACGTCGCCGCCGCGGCGCGGGCCGCGACGGGAGCCGGCGCCGTTGCCGAACAGCCCGCCGAACAGGTCGCCGAGCCCGCCGCCCCCGCCGCCGAAGAAGTCGCCCATCGAGAACCCGCCGCCCGGCCCGGCGCCGCGGAACGCGCCGGAGCCGAACAGCGCGCGCTGCTCGTCGTACTCGGCGCGCTTCTTGTCGTCGGAGAGCACGGCGTAGGCCTCGGAGACCTCCTTGAACCGCGCCTCGTCGCCGCCCTTGTCCGGGTGCAGGTCGCGGGCGAGCGTGCGGTACGCCTTCTTGATCTCCGCCGCGGTGGCGTCCTTCGCGACGCCCAGCGCGGCGTAGTAGTCCTTCTCGTAGCTGGCCACGCCGCGCCTCCTCTCTCAGTCCGTTGCGGCGGGTTCGGCGGGCTCCGCGACGGCGACCATCGCGGGGCGGATCAGGCGTTCGGCGAACCGGTAGCCGGGCCGCATCACCGAGACGCAGGTCGCCTCGGTCACCTCGTCCGAGTGCTGGTGCGTCACGGCCTCGTGCAGCAGCGGGTCGAAGGGGTCGCCGGCGTCGCCGAAGCGTTCGAGCCCGAGCTTGGCCAGCGCGCCCTCCAGGGCGTCGGCGACCGACTTGAAGCCGCCGGTCACCTCCCCGTGCTCGCGCGCCCGGTCGACGTCGTCCAGCACCGGCAGCAGGTGGACGAGCACGCCGCCGATCGCCTGCTCGGCCATCGCGGCGCGGTCGCGCTCGACCCGCTTGCGGTAGTTGTCGAACTCCGCCTTGAGCCGCTGGAGGTCGGCCGTCCGCTCCTCGAGCAGCGCCTGCAACGCCCGCAGCTCGACGAAGTCGTCGGCCGCGACCTCCTCGGGACTGCGCCCGCTCGCCGGCTCCTCCGCCGAGGCGGCCTCGTCGGCGGGCGGCGCCTCCCGGACGTGCCCCTCGGGGTCGACGCGGCGCTTGTCGCGCACCACGACCCGCTGGACCTCGCTCTCGTCCATCACGACCCCGGCTCGTCCACGATCTCGGCGTCCACGACGTCGTCCTCCGCGCCGCCCGCCGCGCCCGCGTCGGACCCGCCGGGCGCGCCGCCCGCCTGCGGCGGGGTCTGCGCGTACATCGCGGAGCCCATCTTCTGGCTCGCCGCGGCGACCGCCTCGGACGCCGTACGGATCGCGGCCACGTCGCTGCCGCCGAGCGCGGACTTGAGCGTGCCGAGCGCCTCGGTGACCTCGTTCTTCTCGGCCTCGCCGACCTTGTCGCCGTTCTCGGCCAGGAACTTCTCGGTCTGGTAGACGAGCTGCTCGCCGGTGTTGCGGGTCTCCGCCTCCTCCTTGCGGCGGCGGTCCTCCTCGGCGTACTGCTCGGCCTCGCGCATCATCCGCTCGACGTCGTCCTTCGGCAGCGCGGAGCCGCCGGTGATCGTCATCGACTGCTCCTTGCCGGTGCCGAGGTCCTTCGCCGCGACGTGCACGATGCCGTTCGCGTCGATGTCGAACGTCACCTCGATCTGCGGCACCCCGCGCGGCGCGGGCGGCAGGCCGGTCAGCTCGAACATGCCGAGCTTCTTGTTGTACGCCGCCATCTCGCGCTCGCCCTGGTACACCTGGATCTGCACCGACGGCTGGTTGTCGTCCGCGGTCGTGAAGATCTCCGACTTCTTGGTCGGGATCGTGGTGTTGCGCTCGATGAGCTTGGTCATGATGCCGCCCTTGGTCTCGATGCCCAGGGACAGCGGGGTGACGTCGAGGAGCAGGACGTCCTTGACCTCGCCCTTCAGGACACCCGCCTGGAGCGACGCGCCGACCGCGACGACCTCGTCGGGGTTGACGCCCTTGTTCGGCTCCTTGCCGCCGGTCAGCTCGCGGACCAGCTCCGTGACGGCCGGCATGCGGGTCGAGCCGCCGACGAGGACGACGTGGTCGATGTCGTCGACCGAGATGCCGGCGTCCTTGACCGCCTGGTGGAACGGCCCCTTGCACCGGTCGAGCAGGTCGGCCGTCATCCGCTGGAACTCGCTGCGGGTCAGCTTGCTCTCGAGGTGCAGCGGGCCCTCGGCCGACGCCGTGACGTACGGCAGGTTCACGTGCGTCTCGGACGACTGCGACAGCTCGATCTTCGCCTTCTCCGCGGCCTCGCGGAGGCGCTGCATCGCCATCTTGTCCTTCGACAGGTCGATGCCGTGCGCGTTCTGGAACTCCTTGACCAGCCAGTCCACGACCCGCTGGTCCCAGTCGTCGCCGCCCAGGTGGGTGTCGCCGGAGGTCGCCTTGACCTCCACGACGCCGTCGCCGATCTCCAGCAGCGAGACGTCGAACGTGCCGCCGCCGAGGTCGAACACCAGGATCGTCTGGTCCTTCTCGCCCTTGTCGAGGCCGTACGCGAGCGCGGCCGCGGTGGGCTCGTTGACGATCCGCAGCACGTTGAGGCCGGCGATCTTGCCCGCCTCGGTGGTCGCCTGGCGCTGCGCGTCGTCGAAGTACGCGGGGACCGTGATGACCGCGTCGGTCACGGTGTCGCCGAGGTACGCCTCCGCGTCGCGCTTGAGCTTCTGGAGCACGAACGCGCTGATCTGCTGCGGCGTGAAGTCCTTGCCGTCGATCCCGACCTTCCAGTCGGTGCCCATGTGGCGCTTCACGGACCGGATCGTCCGGTCGACGTTCGTCACCGCCTGGCGCTTGGCGACCTCGCCGACGAGCACCTCGCCGTTCTTGGCGAAGGCGACGACCGAGGGCGTGGTCCGGCTGCCCTCGGCGTTCGCGATGACCGTCGGCTCGCCGCCTTCGAGGACGGAGACGACGGAGTTGGTGGTTCCGAGGTCGATGCCGACCGCTCGTGCCATGTCACTCACCCGGGGTTCTGCGAGAAGTTGATGGGAACTGGCTCAATGATGCGGACCGCTCCCGGCCTCGTCAAGCCGAGTTGCGTCTGAGTCGCTCAGGTTTCCTGCGCCGGGTCGAGGAGGGAGGACAACGGGGCGTTCTCCCGAAATACTGTCGTCGTGGCGTCACTCTCCGCATCCGAGCGAGCCGGGGGACGGCTGCTCGCGGCGGCCCTCGGGCTGGCCGCGGCGGCGATCGCGTTCGGCGTCGCGGTGACGCTCGGGCGCGGCCTCGCGGGCGGCGCGGCGGGACCGCTGCTGCTGCCGCTCGCCGTGTCCGGGGCGCTCGCGCTCGGCCTCGGGGTGACGTTCGTGGTCGCCTCGGAGGTCACGCAGCCGGAGGGCGCCGCGCGCGCCCGCACCGTGCTGAGCGTGGTGGCGCCGCTGGCCACCCTGATCGCGTTCTTCGCCTACTCGTCCGACCCCGGGACCGTGCTGCGGCCGCCGCTGTCGGCGTCGCCGTCGAGCGTCCCGCTCGCGACGCGCCCGGTGTCGCCGCAGGACCCCGTGCTCGTCGTCACGGACGGTGAGGGACAGCCGGGCACGCCGGCCGACTCCGGCCGGCCGCCGGTGGCCCCGGGCGCCGGCCCGCGCCGGCCCGCGGGCCAGGGCACCGCGGCCGGGCCCCGGACGGTCGGCCCGGTGCGCCGGGTCGCCGCCCCCGTGGCCCGCCCGGTCGTCGGCCCCGTCGGGCCGGTCGGGCCGGTGGCCCGCCCGGTCGCCGCTCCGGGCACCAGCGACCCCAGCACCCCCGTGGCGCGCCCCGTGCGCGAGACGCCGGGGAGCGCGCCCGCCGTCGTCAGCGGGGAGGAGCCGTCGGTCCGGTCACCGTCATCCGGGTGCCCGGGACGACACCGTGGCTGGGGAAGAAGCCGGAAGGCGCCTCGACCGCGGCCGTGTACGAAGAAGTAGGCGGGTAGTCCCGGCACGGGTCCGTCCGGCACGGCACCATCTCGGCCGTGCTGACCACCCGGTCGCCGTCGACGTAGGCGATCGACAGCGGGACCAGCGTCCCCTTCATCCAGAACCCGACGTTCGTGCGGCGCGGGAACAGGAAGATCATCCCGGTGCCGTCCGGCAGCTCGGTGCGCTGCATCAGCCCGCGGGCGCGCTGCTCCGGCGTCCGCGCCACCTCGGCGCGCAGCGGCGGCGCGCCCTCGAACGTCACCGTCACCGGCGCGTCGAACCCGTCCGCCGGCGGCGCGGGCAGCCCGTCGCCGCCCGAGCAGGCGACCGCCACCAACGCGAGGGCCGCGAGCGCGGCGGGAGGGCGCACGCGTAGGAGCGTAGGGGCCGCGGCGGGCCGGTTCGACCCTGTCCCACCCGAGCCGTAGGCTTCGCCAGCAGCAACGACGCCTCCCGAAGGGGCAACGCAACCGATGCAGACGTTCGCGATCGCGGTCTCCCTGACGATCACGGTCATCGCCGTCGCCATGGTGGCCACCACCGCGACGCGGATGGCCAGGATCGTCCGGCTCGGGCGGCCGGACCCGGAGCGCTTCGACCAGCCCGCGGCGCGGCTGCGCAACGTGCTGGTCGAGACCCTCGGCCACACGCGGATGCTCAAGTGGTCGGTGCCCGGCCTCGCGCACTGGGCGGTGTTCTGGGGCTTCGTCATCCTGTTCGGGAGCCTGGTCGAGGCCTACGGCGAGCTGTTCGACGACGACTTCCACCTGCCGTTCACCGAGGGGCTCGAGGTCTACGGCCTGCTGGTCGAGGTCGTCGCCGCCGCGACCCTGCTCGGCATCCTCGTGCTGACCGCGATCCGGCTCACCCGCCGGCCGTCGGTCGCGGGCCGCCGGTCGCGGTTCCTCGGGTCGACGCAGTGGCAGGCGTACTACGTCGAGCTGACGATCGTCGGCGTCGCGCTCGCGGTGTTCACGCTGCGCGGGCTGCGGGTCGCGCTCGGGACGTTCCCGTACGGCCGCGGCAACGTCGTCTCGTACTTCGTCGGCGAGAAGGTCTTCGGCGACGTCTCCGAGCACGCGCTGCACAACTGGCTCTACGCCGCCGCGACGTTCAAGATCGCCATCTCGATGATCTGGTTCATCGTGATCGCCTCGAACATCACGATGGGCGTCGCGTGGCACCGGTTCACGGCGCCGTTCAACATCGCGTTCAAGCGCTTCGCCAACGGCACGGTGGCGCTCGGGCCGCTGCGCCCGATGGACGTGAGCTTCGAGGACCCGCAGGACGACGACGTCTACGGCGCCGGCAAGGTCGAGGACCTGTCCTGGAAGCAGCTCCTCGACCTGCCCACGTGCACCGAGTGCGGCCGGTGCCAGTCGCAGTGCCCGGCGTGGAACACCGGCAAGCCGCTGTCGCCGAAGCTCGTGATCCTGTCGCTGCGCGACCACCTGTTCGCGAAGGCGCCGTACCTGCTCGACCCGTCGACGGCCTCCCCCGAGGCCGCCGCGGAGGCCGAGCGGCCGCTGGTGGGGACCTACGAGCAGGGCGGCGTCATCGACCCGGACGTGCTGTGGTCGTGCACGACCTGCGGCGCCTGCGTCGAGCAGTGCCCGGTCGACATCGAGCACGTCGACACGATCCTCGACATGCGCCGCTACCAGGTGCTGATCGAGTCGTCGTTCCCGAGCGAGGCCGGCGTGATGCTGCGCAAC